>JBAUWM010000406.1:0-22615 GCA_049583775.1 Nocardioides sp. | reverse complement strand
CCAACTAGCAGCCGCGACCACTCCACATCGGCTGTCGCCTCACCGCATCTCGCTACGGCCACCACGGCCTCGTTCCTCAGCCGCTGCGCCCTACTCGATGAACGAGCGTGCCGGCTCGGCGACCACGCCGGCAGCCGACCAGCCCGAGTAGCGCGCCCTCGGTCGTCGAGTAGCCCGCCGAGGAACGAGGCAGGCGTACCGAGACGCCGCAAGCCAACTAGCAGCCGCGACCACTCCACATCGGCTGTCGCCTCACCGCATCTCGCTACGGCCACCACGGCCTCGTTCCTCAGCCGCGACGCCCTACTCGATGGACGGTGCGCGCCCACCCCGGGGAATAGCCTGACCCTCGCTGTGGGTTCTCCCGGCCGAACCCAGGGAGATCAGTGAGCGACGCGCACAACCTCGGGCGCGGGGCGACCCGTGCCGGCTTTGCCGTCCTCTGGGTCGCGATCAAGCGCGAGCCCTGGATCTTCGCGCTCTCCACGATCGGCAGCGTGCTCTTCGGCGCCCTGACCGTGGCCGACGCGTGGGTGCTCGGGTGGTCGACCGACAACGTGGTGCTGCCGGCCTTCGAGGACGGGGAGATCGGCGACGGACTGCTCTGGGCGGTGCTGGGCCTCTTCCTCGGCGTGGCCATCCTGCGCGCGGTGGGCATCGTGGCTCGCCGGCTGGGCGCCGGCATCATGCAGTACCGCATGCAGGCGAGCACCCGCCGGGCGGTCACTCGGCGCTACCTGGCACTTCCGATGGAGTGGCATCAGCGACACCCGACCGGTGAGCTGCTCTCGAACGCCAACTCAGACGTCGAGGCGGCATGGGGTCCGATCGCGCCGCTGCCGATGGCGGTGGGCACCGTGGCGATGATGGTGATCGCGGTCGGGCAGATGGTTGCCACCGACCTGGTGATGGCGCTGGTCGGCCTGCTGATCTTCCCCATGGTGATCGCCACGAACGTGGTGTTCCAGAACCTCGCCCAGGGCTGGGCCACCCGTGCCCAAGAGCTGCGCGCCGAGGTCAGCGAGATCGCGCACGAGTCGTTCGACGGCGCGATGGTGGTCAAGACGCTGGGTCGCGAGGGTGAGGAGACCGAGCGCTTCAGTGCGAAAGTCCGCGAGCTGCGCGACGTCAACATCAAAGTGGGCGTCATCCGAGCCGCGTTCGACCCGGTGCTGGCCGCGCTGCCCAACCTAGGCGTGCTGGTCGTGCTGATCGTCGGCGTCCAGCGGGTGCTCAACGGGCAGACCGATGCGGGCGACGTCGTCACCGTGGCCTACTTGCTCACCATCGTGTCGTTCCCGATCCGCTCGATCGGCTGGTTGCTGGGCGAGTTCCCGCGCAGCGTCGTTGGCTATCGCCGCGTTGACGCCGTGCTCCGCACGTCGGGCGAGATGCCCTACGGAGAAGCAATGATGACGAGGAGCGCGGGCGCGGCTCGTCTCGAGGTCAGCGGCCTCAGCTATAGCTACGACCCCGAGCAACCGCTGCTGCGCGACCTCTCCTTTGCCGTCGAACCAGGCCGAACCGTGGCGCTCGTCGGCGCCACGGCTTCGGGCAAGAGCACCCTGACGACACTGCTGACCCGCCTCGTCGACCCGCAGGGCGGCGCCATCACGGTCGACGGAATCGACGTGCGTGACCTCGCTCGCGGCGAGCTGGCCAGCGTCATGTCGTTGGTGCCGCAGACCGCGTTCCTTTTCGACGACACCGTGCGCGGCAACGTCGCGCTCGGCGCCGACGTCACCGACGAGCAGATCTGGCAGGCCTTGCGCACCGCCCAGGCCGACGGCTTCGTCGCAGCACTGCCCCACGGGCTCGACAGCCGTCTCGGAGAACGCGGCACGTCGCTGTCAGGCGGCCAACGCCAGCGGATCTCACTTGCCCGAGCCCTCGTGCGCCAGCCCGGATTGTTGATCCTCGACGACGCGACGTCGGCCGTTGACCCCGAGGTAGAAGGCCGCATCCTGGCCGGGCTGCGTGCTGGGGACGCCGACGCCACCCTCGTCGTGGTGGCCTACCGCAAGGCGACGATCGGGCTCGCTGACGAGGTGCTGCACCTCGAGGATGGGCGGATCGCAGACCGGGGCACCCACGCAGAACTGCTCAGCCGCTCTGCGTCCTACGCCCACCTCGTCAACGCCTACGAGCAGGAGCAGGTGAACCCGTGAGCACAGTGCTTGACACGGGCGAAGGCATCGGCGCCATGCACACGATCCGTCGCGGGGTGCATTACTCGCCCGAGCTGACTGAGGGCATCGGCGGAACGCTCGTGCTGGCGGTCGTCGCCTCGGTCGGCCAGGTCGTGGTGCCGGTTGCTGTGCAGCAGACCATCGATCGCGGTCTCAACGCGCCGGGTGGCCCTGACGTCTCGTTCACCGTGCTCACGGCAGTCTTGGCTGGGTTGGCGATCGTGCTCACCAGCGTGGCCTCGTTCGCGATGACGCGTCGACTCTTCCGCACAGCTGAGAGCGGCCTAGCCACACTGCGCATCAAGGCGTTCCGGCACGTGCACGACCTGCCGTTGCTCACTCAGAACACCGAGCGCCGCGGCGCCCTGGTCTCACGCGTCACCAGCGACGTCGACCAAGTCAGCCAGTTTCTCGTCTTCGGCGGTCTGCTGTTCGTGGTGAGCGTCGGCCAGGTGCTGATCGCGACCGTGGTGATGGTCATCTACTCCTGGCAGCTCGCCCTGGTGGTCTGGGTGTGCTTCGCCCCGCTCTTCCTCAGCCTGCGATTCTTCCAGCGCAAGCTCTCCGAGGCCTACGGCATCGTGCGAAATCAGGTCGGAGTCATGCTCTCGGCCATCTCCGAGCCGGTCGTCGGTGCGGCCGTCGTGCGCTCCTACGCGGTGGAGGCTCGTACGCAGCAGCGGATCGATGAGGCGGTCGCCACCCACCAGCGCGCCAGCACCCGGGCCCAGGGCTTCACCGCTGTGTCGTTCTCGCTGGGCGGCCTCTCTGCCGGGCTCGCCAATGCAGGGGTGCTGATCGTGGGCATCTGGCTAGGCCAGGGGGTCCTACCCAGCGCGGGGCAGATCAGCTCGGGCGAGGTGCTCGCCTTCGCGTTCCTGGTGACGCTCTTCGTCGGGCCGGTGCAGATGGGCACTCAGATCCTCACCGACGCCCAGAACGCTATCGCCGGCTGGCGTCGGGTCATCGGCATCCTCGAGACGCCGGCCGACCTCGTCGATCCAGGAGCCGACGGTCACGAGCTGCCCCGAGGGCCTGTGGACGTCAGCTTCGTCGACGTCAGCTTCGCCTACCCGGGCGGGCCTCCAGTGCTGCGCGAGGTCACTCTCGAGATCGCGGCAGGTCGTCGCGTGGCGATCGTGGGGGAGACCGGTTCGGGCAAGTCGACGTTCGCCAAGCTGTTGACGCGCCTGATGGACCCCAGCTCGGGTGCCGTTCTTCTCGACGGCGTCGACGTGCGCGAGATCGGAGCTACCTCGCTGCGGAGCAGCGTCGTGCTCGTGCCCCAGGAGGGCTTCCTGTTCGACGACACCATCGCCGCCAACGTGCGTTACGGACGTCTCGACGCCTCGCCCGACGACATCCTCGCCAGCGCCGACGAGCTCGGCCTCGGCGACTGGATCGCCGGACTGCCGCGAGGGCTGGACACGCGAGTCGGCCAACGTGGTGAGTCACTGTCGGCGGGGGAGCGTCAGCTCGTGGCGCTGCTGCGCGCGCACCTGGCCGACCCCGACCTGCTCGTGCTCGACGAGGCCACCAGCGCCGTCGACCCCGCCCTCGAGATGCGGATCGGGCGGGCCCTCGAACGACTGATGAACGGGCGCACCAGCGTGACGATCGCGCACCGCCTCTCGACGGCTGAGAACGCCGACGAGGTCGTGGTGGTCGATCAGGGCCGCGTGGTCCAGCGGGGTCCGCACGCCGAGCTGGCCGCCCAGGCCGGCACCGTCTACGCCGGGCTGCACCGCTCGTGGGTCGCCCAACAAGGCGATTGACCGGCAGGGACAATGGGCGCGTGAGCTCTCTCGACCCCGCCTTGGCCGACCGCGTGCGTTGGACACCAGACGCCGAGGGCCGCGGCCTCGTTGCCGCCGTGGTGCAGCAACACGACACCGGTGAGGTCCTGATGCTGGGCTGGATGGACGACGAGGCGTTGCACCGCACCCTCACCACCGGTCGCGCCACCTACTGGAGCCGCTCGCGCCAGGAGTACTGGGTCAAGGGCGACACCTCAGGCCACGCCCAGCACGTGCACGAAGTGCGTCTCGACTGCGACGGCGACACCCTGCTGGTGAAGGTCGACCAGGTGGGCGCCGCCTGCCACACCGGCGACCGCACCTGCTTCGACGCCGCCCTGCTCGGCCCCGAAACCAGCGGAACCCCATGAGCAAGGCGACGTACCGCTCGTTGGGGGTCGTGGCGACCGTCGGGCTCGCCAGCGGCCTGGCCGCGGCTGTCGCCGGAAACCGTGCCTGGGTCTCCGTCGAGGCGGCTGAGGCCGGCGACGCGGCCTTCGCCGTCGCTCTCGCTGCGGCCAGCGACGCCAGCGCACCGCCGGTCACCGCCTTCGCTCTCGTGCTCCTGGCCACGTGGGGAGTCGTGCTGGTGACCCGTGGCAGGTTCCGCCGGGTCGTGGCCTGGCTAGGGCTGCTCGCTGCGGCCGGAGTCCTCGTGTTCGGCATCGCCGCGTGGATCATCGCGCCCGACGCGGTCACCGACGACCTCGCATCGCTGCAGGTCTCCACGAGCCACACCGCGTGGTCGTACATCGGCGTGCTCGCTGGCGTGGGCGCGGTCGTGAGCTCGGTGCTCGCCGTCCGCTCGGTCGGCAGGTGGGCAGAGATGGGCCGGCGCTACGACGCCCCGGGTGCCCCGGTCGCGGCTGCTCACGCACCCGTCGAGGAGCAAAGCAGTCTTGATCTGTGGAAGGCACTCGACGAGGGTCGCGACCCCACCGAGCAGCCGCCCCACTAGACTTCCGTCGAGTTCGAGCGACGTCACACGAGGAGCCCCGCATGTCTGACAACCACGGCAACACCCCGGCTGCCTGGACCGCCGTCCTGGTCGCGCTGGCCGGGTTCGTGGTGGGCGGTGCCGGACTGATGTTCGAGCCGATCAGCTACCCCGTCTTCTGGGTCGGCGTGGCCATCGTGGGTATCGCGGGCGTGCTCTTCGTCGTGATGGCCAAGATGGGGCTGCACGAGTCCACGCACTGACCGTGACTGTCGCCGAGGCAACGCAGCGGACCAGGTTGCAGCGCCTGGTGGCGCCCAGCGCCGCGATCGGCGGCTTGTCGTTGGCCACGGTGGCCTTGCACCTGCGCGACCCGCACGCCGAGGGATCGTGGGGGTTCTGCCCGAGCGCCTTGCTCGGCTTCTGGTGTCCTGGCTGCGGCGGACTACGCGCCGTGCACGACCTGACCGACTTGCGCCTAGCCGACGCCGCCTCGAGCAACGTGGCTCTCATCGTCGCGATGCCCGTGCTGGTGCTGCTCCTGGCTGCCTGGTGGGTTCAGCGCTGGCGAGGGCCAGGGCCGGTCCTGCCGCCGCGAGTCGTCACCCTCGGTCTCGGCCTGGCGCTGGCCGCGCTCGCGGTCTTCACCCTGTTGCGCAACCTGCCCTGGTTCGGCTGGCTCGCGCCCTGATCCCCGCATCCGGTTGATGCACCCCCGCGTGACAGACTCAGCGGTGCGTCGTCCACCCGTCCTACCGCCCTGCAGGAGCCCGCATGTCCGTCCTCGACGACATCGTCGCTGGCGTGCGCGAGGACCTCGCCGAGCGCCAGGCGACCACCCGGCTGACTGACCTCCGGGCGGCTCTGAGCGATGCGCCGACTCCGCTCGATCCGATGCCGCACTTCCGCGCTGCAGGCGCGAGCGTCATCGCCGAGGTCAAGCGCCGCAGCCCGAGCAAGGGCGACCTCGCCGACATCCCCGACCCCGCGTCGCTGGCTGTCGAGTATGCGTCGGGGGGAGCGGCTGCGATCAGCGTGCTCACCGAGCAACGACGCTTCGGCGGCAGCCTGGCCGACCTGCAAGCGGTGCGAGCCGCGGTCGACGTGCCGGTGCTGCGCAAGGACTTCATCGTCGAGACCTACCAGCTGGTCGAGGCCCGCGCCGCCGGTGCCGACCTGGCGCTGCTCATCGTGGCCGCACTCGACGACGACACCTTGCGCCGCCTGCACGACGAAGCGCGCGAGCTCCGCCTGACGGTCCTGGTCGAGGTGCATGACGAGCCCGAGACCGAGCGGGCAGTCGCGCTGGGCGCCGAGCTGATCGGCGTCAACGCACGCAACCTCAAGACCCTCGCGGTCGACAACGAGACCTTCGCGCGACTGGCACCGCTGGTGCCCGACGACCGCGTGCTGGTGGCCGAGTCGGGTATCAGCGGCCCCGACGACGTCGTGCGCTTCGTCTCCGAAGGTGCTCGCGTGGTGCTCGTCGGCGAAGCCCTGGTCAAGGACGGCGACCCGCGGGGCGCCGTCGCCGCTATGACGGGAGTGCACGCGTGAGCGACTACGACGCCGACGAGCTGGGGTGGTTCGGCACACCTGAGTCGGGGTTCGGTGGCCGGTTCATGCCCGAGGCACTCATCGCCGCGCTCGACGAGCTCGACATCGCCTGGCAGAAGGCGCTCGTCGACCCGACCTTCGGGCTCGAGTTCGACGCGCTGCTGCAGAACTACGCCGGCGTGCCGAGCATGCTGTACGAAGCTCACCGGCTCTCCGACGTAGCGGGCGCCCGGATCCTCCTCAAGCGCGAAGACCTCAACCACACCGGCGCCCACAAGATCCGTAACGTGCTCGGCCAGGCGCTGCTCACCAAGCGGATGGGCAAGAAGCGCGTCATCGCCGAGACCGGCGCCGGGCAGCACGGCGTTGCCTCGGCCACCGCCGCGGCGTACCTCGGGCTCGAGTGCACGGTCTACATGGGTGAGGTAGACACCGAGCGGCAGGCGCTGAACGTGGCCCGCATGCAGTTGCTCGGCGCCGAGGTCATCCCGGTCACCAGTGGCTCGCGCACCCTCAAGGACGCCATCAACGAGGCCCTGCGCGACTGGGTCTCCTCGGTCGATCACACCGCCTACCTCTTCGGTACCGCTGCCGGACCACACCCGTTCCCGAGTCTCGTGCTCTCGTTCGTGCGCGGCATCGGCGACGAGGCGCGGCGCCAATGCCTCGACCTCACCGGCGCATTGCCGGACGCCGTCGCCGCCTGCGTGGGGGGTGGATCCAACGCGATCGGACTGTTCGCTGGATTCCTCGACGACCCCGAGGTAGCCATCTACGGCTACGAGCCCGGGGGCGATGGCGTCGAGACGGGCCGCCATGCCGCCACGATCCACGCCGGCGCTGTCGGCGTCCTGCATGGCGCTCGCACCTACGTGCTGCAGGACGAGGACGGGCAAACCGTCGAGTCTCACTCGATCTCCGCGGGCCTCGACTATCCCGGGGTCGGCCCGCAGCACGCCCACCTCGCGGCGACCGGCCGGGCGACCTACCTGCCCATCACCGACGACGACGCCATGAGGGCGATGGCGCTGCTCTCGCGCACCGAGGGGATCATCCCGGCAATCGAGTCGGCCCACGCCATCGCCGGCGCGGTCGAGCTCGCCAAGGAGCGCCCCGGCCAGACCCTTCTGGTCAACCTGTCGGGTCGCGGAGACAAAGACATGGGCACCGCCCTGGAGTACTTCGGCCTGGGCCGCGCCACCCCGGTCGCTGACCCTCAGGACGCCACGGTGGAGCAGCAGTGAACACCGTCGAGATCGCCTTCGCGCAGGCCCGGGCTGACGGCCGTGCCGCCCTGGTGGGCTACCTGCCCGCCGGGTTTCCTGACGTCGCGGGTGGCATCACCGCTCTGACCGCGATGGTCGACGCCGGATGCGACGTCATCGAGGTCGGGCTGCCGTACAGCGACCCGGTGATGGATGGCCCCACGGTGCAGGCAGCCGCCCAGCAGGCGCTCGAAGGTGGGGTGCGCACCGCCGACGTGCTCCGCACAGTCGAGGCGGTCGCGGCCACGGGCACCCCGACGGTCGTGATGACCTACTGGAATCCGGTTGAGCGCTACGGCGTCGAGCGCTTCGCTGCCGACCTCGCCAGCGCCGGGGGAGCAGGTCTGATCACACCCGACCTCACGCCCGACTTCGCGCCGGAGTGGATCGCCGCTGCTGACGCGCGCGGGCTCGACAAGATCTTTCTCGTGGCGCCGTCGTCGACCGATGAGCGCATCGCGATGACGACGGCCGAGTGCCGCGGCTTCGTCTACGCCACCGCGGTCATGGGTGTGACGGGTGCGCGAACGAGCACCAGCGACCTCGCCGCCCCTCTTGTGGCACGCACTCGCGCGGCCACCACACTGCCGATCGGTGTGGGGCTGGGCGTCAGCAACGGTGATCAAGCCGCGGAGATCGCCGCCTTCGCCGACGGCGTGATCGTCGGATCGGCGTTCGTACGTACGTTGCTCGACCATCCCGACGACCGGGCCACCGGGCTCCGTGCTCTGACCGCCCTGACTGAGGACCTCGCAGACGGTGTCAGGCGTGCGTAGGTTCATTTCCGCGCTGGTTGGCGCGGCCGCGGTCTCCGTCGTGCTGGCCGGGTGTAGTGGCGGCGACGAGCCGCTGCCGCCGCTGAGCGGCACGGTGCTGCAGAACCCCTACGCCGTCTCGAGCACGTCGCTGGCCGACACCGAGGGCAGTCGCTTCTCGCTCACCGAGCAGACCGACAAACCGCTGACCCTCGTGTTCTTCGGCTACACGCAGTGCCCCGACATCTGCCCTCGGGTACTCAACAACCTGGCCTCGGCGATGGTCCGCCTCGACGACGACGAGCGCGCAGACCTCGACGTGGTCTTTGTGACGACCGACCCGGCCCGCGACGACGGTCCGACCATTCGCAGCTACCTCGACGCCATCGACCCCAGTTTCATCGGCGTGACCGCCGACCTCGACACCATCATCGAGGTGGGCGACTCGCTCAAGCTCTACGTCAGCGACGGCGAGGAGCTGCCCAGCGGCGGCTACGACCTCGGCGGTCACACCACGTCGACCATCGCGATCGACCGCGACGACCAGGCGTACGTCTACTGGTCCGACACCACGTCGCCGGCCGAGTTCGCCGACGACATCCGCACTCTGCTCCAGGACGCCTGAGGTCACCATGACGCCCCTGCTCACCGCCCTTGCCCCGCTCGCCATTCCGAGCCCTTCGAACGGGGTCTGGGAGATCGGTCCGGTTCCCATCCGGGGCTACGCCCTGTGCATCATCGCCGGCATCATCGCTGCGATCTGGATCGGCGAGCGCCGTTGGGTGGCGCGCGGCGGCAGAGCCGGCGATGTGCAGGACCTCGCCATCTGGGCAGTGCCGTTCGGCCTGGTGGGGGCCCGGCTCTACCACGTGGCCACCGACTCGGCCCGTTACTTCGGCGAGGGCAACAACCCGGTCACTGCTCTCTACATCTGGCGCGGGGGCCTCGGCATCTGGGGCGGTGTCGCGATGGGGGCCTTGGGCATCTACATCGGAGCCCGTCGCAAGGGCATCCGCGTTGCTCCGATGCTCGACGCCCTGGCGCCCGGCGTGCTGGTCGCGCAGGCACTCGGACGCTGGGGAAACTGGTTCAACCAAGAGCTCTACGGCAAGCCGACCGACCTGCCCTGGGGCCTGGAGATCGACCCGGGGAACTATCCCGATGGGCTGACCTTTGCCGAGGGCACCACGTTTCACCCCACCTACCTCTACGAGTTCGTCTGGAACCTCGGCGCGTTCGGGCTGCTGATCTGGGCCGACCGCCGCTTCAAGCTCGGCTTCGGACGGGTTTTCGCGCTGTACGTGATGGCCTACACGCTCGGCCGCGGGTGGATCGAGGACCTGCGGATCGACACCGTCGAGCTCGACGACGTCGGCGGCCTGCGGTTCAACGTCTGGACGTCGATCGTGCTGTTCGTGGCCGCCGCGGCCTACTTCGTCTGGGCCACGCGTCGCCACAGCGGCCGTGAGGAGTCGGCGTACCTGCCCGGCCGCGAACCGCTTCCCGAAGACGCCGCAGTCGCGGTGGCAGGAGGCGCGTCCGGGGAGCCGCTCGACACGTCCGACGACCCGGTTCCGGACGACCCTGCCAAGTAAGGGCACCCTCTGTCCACCGCGAGGGAACCGAGGCGCGAGTGGACGTAACCCGGTGGTAATCTGACGCTTCCGCCGCGTGGGCCAATGTTGTCCCTGCGACCCACCGTTGCCGCAACGTCACCCCAGTTCTAGCCGGGTGGACGGATCCAGCACACGACGCCGACGGGAGAACTTCAGTGCCATATTCGCACTCGTTCCCGGCTGCCCAAGGGCTCTATGACCCCGCCAACGAGCACGACGCCTGCGGTGTCGCGTTTGTTGCGACGCTGACCGGAGAGGCCTCCCACGACATCGTGGCCAAGGCGCTCACGGCGCTGCGCAACCTCGATCACCGAGGCGCTGCCGGAGCGGAGGTCAACTCCGGCGACGGCGCCGGCATCTTGATGCAGGTGCCCGACGCGTTCTTGCGCGCAGTGGCCAACGAGGCTGGCTTCGAGCTTCCCGGTCGATCCAGCTACGCGGTGGGCACGGCCTTCCTCCCCGGCGACCCCGATGACGTGGCCAAGACGCGCGCGCGGATCGAGGAGATTGCCCTCGAGGAGGGCCTGAGCGTCCTCGGCTGGCGCGAGGTGCCGATCAACCCCGACGTGCTCGGGTCGATGGCGGTCGCGGTGATGCCGACGTTCACCCAGCTGTTCGTCGCCTCGTCCGGGCCGCGGCTCGCGGGCATGGCCTTGGAGCGACTCGCGTTCTGTCTGCGCAAGCGAGCCGAGCACGAGACCGACGTCTACTTCCCATCACTGTCTTCGCGCACGCTCGCCTACAAGGGCATGCTCACCACTGACCAGCTCGACAAGTTCTTCCCTGACCTGGTCGACGAGCGGATCGCCTCCGCGCTGGCCGTGGTGCACTCGCGGTTCTCGACCAACACGTTCCCGAGCTGGCCGCTCTCGCACCCGTTCCGGTTCATCGCCCACAACGGCGAGATCAACACGGTCAAGGGCAACCGCAACTGGATGCGCGCGCGTGAGGCGCTGCTCTCCTCCGACCTGATCCCCGGCGACCTCGAGCGGCTCTTCCCGATCTGCACTCCCGATGCCTCCGACTCCGCGTCGTTCGACGAGGTTCTCGAGCTGCTGCACATGGGCGGGCGCAGCCTGCCCCACTCGGTGCTGATGATGATCCCCGAGGCGTGGGAGAACCACACCGAGATGGACGACGCCCGGCGCGAGTTCTACTCGTTCCACTCCGCCCTCATGGAGCCGTGGGACGGCCCCGCGTGTGTCGTCTTCACCGACGGCGACCAGATCGGGGCGGTGCTCGACCGCAACGGTTTGCGCCCCTCGCGGTACTGGGTCACTGACGACGGGTTGGTGGTGCTGGCCTCCGAGGTCGGCGTCCTCGACATCGACCCCGCCACCATCGTGCGCAAGGGCCGGTTGCAGCCCGGCCGGATGTTCCTCATCGACACCGACGAGCACCGGATCATCGAAGACGAGGAGATCAAGGCCGAACTGGCCGCCGAGCACCCGTACGGCGAATGGCTGCACGCCGGTCTGATCCACCTCGACGACATCACCGAGCGCGAGCACATCGTGCACACGCACGCCTCGGTCACCCGACGCCAGCAGATCTTCGGATACACCGAGGAGGAGCTGCGGGTCCTGCTCACCCCCATGGCCAACACCGGCGGAGAACCGCTGGGCTCGATGGGCACCGACACGCCGATTGCGGCGCTCAGCGACAAGCCGCGGCTGTTGTTCGACTACTTCAGCCAACTGTTCGCCCAGGTCACCAACCCGCCGCTCGACGCCATCCGCGAAGAGCTGGTCACCTCGCTCAACGGCACCATCGGACCGGAGTCCAACCTGCTCGACCCGACCCCCGCGTCGTGTCGCCAGGTCGTCCTGCCGTTCCCGGTGATCTCCAACGACGACCTCGCCAAGATCCGGCACATCAACCGCGACGGCGACATGCCGGGCTTCATCACCCACGTGTCACGCGGCCTCTACGAGGTGGCGGGCGGAGGAGACGCGCTCGCCACACGCATCGACGAGATCTGCGCCGAGGTCAGCAGCGCCATCGCCGATGGCGCCCGAATCATCGTGCTCTCCGACCGGCATGGCGACGCCGACCTGGCGCCGATCCCCTCGCTGCTGCTCACCGGAGCGGTGCACCATCACTTGGTGCGCGAGAAGACCCGCACCCAGGTGGGCCTCTTGGTCGAGGCTGGCGACGTCCGCGAGGTGCACCATGTCGCGCTCCTCGTCGGTTACGGCGCAGCGGCCGTCAACCCGTACCTCGCCATGGAGTCGGTGGAGGACCTCGCGCGCGAGGGCTACTACGTGAAGGCTGAGCCCGAGCAGGCCGTCGCCAACCTGGTGAAGGCCCTCGGCAAGGGCGTCACCAAGGTGATGTCGAAGATGGGCGTTTCGACCGTCGCGAGCTACACCGGCGCGCAGATCTTCGAGTGCATCGGCCTGTCGCAGTCGGTGGTTGACCGCTACTTCACGGGCACTACTTCCAAGTTGGGCGGCATCGAGCTCGACACGATTGCCAAGGAGGTCGCTCGGCGGCACGCCACCGCCTACCCGCGTGGCGGCGTCCTGCCCACGCACCGTGAGCTCGAGATCGGTGGCGAGTACCAGTGGCGCCGTGACGGCGAGCCGCACCTGTTCAACCCTGAGACCGTCTTCCGGTTGCAGCACTCCACGCGGGCGCAGCGCTACGACGTCTTCAAGCAGTACACGTCGGCGGTCGACGAGCAGTCGACGAAGCTGATGACGCTGCGTGGACTGTTCCGGTTCAAGGGCGCCCACGTCACTGGCCGCGACCCGATCCCGATTGAGGAGGTCGAACCGGTCACCTCGATCGTGAAGCGCTTCTCGACCGGGGCCATGTCCTACGGCTCGATCTCTCAAGAGGCGCACGAGACGCTCGCGATCGCGATGAACCGGCTCGGTGCCAAGTCGAACACCGGTGAGGGCGGTGAGGACGCCGACCGTCTCTACGACCCCGAGCGCCGCTCGTCGATCAAGCAGGTGGCCTCCGGCCGCTTCGGCGTGACCTCGGAGTACCTCACCAACGCCGACGACATCCAGATCAAGATGGCGCAGGGCGCCAAGCCCGGCGAGGGTGGGCAGCTGCCCGGCAACAAGGTCTACCCGTGGGTGGCCAAGACCCGGCACTCCACACCGGGCGTGGGCCTCATCAGCCCGCCTCCGCACCACGACATCTACTCGATCGAAGACCTCGCGCAGCTGATCCACGACCTGAAGAACGCCAACCCGCAGGCGCGGGTGCACGTGAAGCTGGTCAGTGAGATTGGTGTCGGCACCGTCGCGGCGGGTGTGTCGAAAGCGCACGCCGACGTCGTCCTGATCTCGGGTCACGACGGCGGTACCGGCGCCTCGCCGCTCACCTCGCTCAAGCACGCGGGCGGTCCGTGGGAGCTCGGCCTCGCCGAGACCCAGCAGACGCTGCTGCTCAACGGCTTGCGCGACCGCATCGTCGTGCAGACCGACGGTCAGCTCAAGACCGGTCGTGACGTCGTGATCGCCGCCCTGCTGGGCGCCGAAGAATACGGCTTCGCCACCGCACCCCTGGTGGTCTCCGGCTGCATCCTGATGCGCGTCTGTCACCTCGACACCTGCCCCGTCGGCGTGGCGACACAGAATCCGGTGCTTCGCGAGCGTTACAGCGGCAAGGCCGAGTACGTCGTCACCTTCTTCGAGTACGTCGCCGAGGAAGTGCGCGAGATCCTTGCCGAGCTCGGCTATCGCACGCTCGACGAGGCGATCGGCCAGGTCGGCACGCTCGACATCGCGGAGGCGGTCAACCACTGGAAGGCGCAGGGGCTCGACCTCACGCCGATCCTCCACGAGGTCGACTTCAGCCACTTCCCCGACCAGGACCTGCGGTGCACCAAGACCCAAGATCACGCTCTGGAGAAGTCGCTCGACCTCACCGAGCTGGTGCCGTTGGCCCAGGCAGCGATCGATTCGGGTGAGCCGGTGCGCGCCCAGGTGGCGATCCGCAACGTCCACCGCACCGTCGGAACGATCCTCGGTCACGAGGTCACCAAGAAGTACGGCGGTGAGGGTCTGCCCGAGGGCACCATCGACATCACGTTCACCGGTTCGGCGGGACAGTCGTTCGGCGCCTTCGTGCCGAAGGGCATCACCTTGCGCCTCGAGGGCGACGCCAACGACTACGTCGGCAAGGGTCTGTCCGGGGGCCGCATCGTCATCCGTCCTGACCGGGCGGCCACGTTCGAGGCCAACGACCACATCATCGCCGGCAACACGATCGCCTACGGCGCAACGTCGGGGCGGATCTTCCTGCGCGGTGGCGTCGGCGAGCGCTTCGCTGTGCGCAACTCGGGCGCGTGGCTGGTCACCGAGGGCGTGGGCGACCACGGCTGCGAGTACATGACCGGCGGTCGCGTCGTCGTCCTCGGCAAGACTGGTCGCAACTTCGCGGCCGGCATGTCCGGCGGAGTCGCGTGGGTGCTCGACCTCAAGGACTTCCGGGTCAACAAGGAGCTCGTCGAGCTCGGCCCGGTCGCCGGTGAGGCGGCCGACGAGCTCGAGCAGCTGGTGCGCGAGCACTTCGAGGAGACCGGCTCGACCGTCGCCGAAGCACTCCTGGCCGACTGGGAGACCGCACTGACCCGGTTCACCGAGGTCATGCCCCGTGACTACAAGATCGTGCTCGACGCCAAGGCCAAGGCCGAGGCCGACGGGCTCGACGAGGCCCAAGTGGCCACCGCGATGATGGAGGCACTGCATGGCTGACCCAAAGGGCTTTCTCAAGGAGGGGCGCCAGGTCGCAACCCGGCGTCCGGTTGAGGAACGCGTCCAGGACTGGAACGAGGTCTATCCCGACGGAATCGGCCGCGCCTTGCTGCCGATCATCAGCCCGCAGGCGGGGCGTTGCATGGACTGCGGCATCCCGTTCTGTCATCAGGGGTGCCCGCTCGGCAACATCATCCCGGAGTGGAACGACCTCGTCTGGCGTGACGACTGGGAAGGTGCGATCGAGCGTCTGCACGCCACGAACAACTTCCCGGAATTCACCGGTCGTCTCTGCCCGGCGCCGTGCGAGACCGCGTGTGTGCTCGGGATCAACCAAGACCCCGTGACGATCAAGAACGTCGAGGTCTCGATCATCGACCGCGCCTGGGAGTCCGGCTTCGTGCGACCCCAGGCGCCCGAGTGGCTCTCGGGCCGCACGGTCGCGGTCGTCGGTTCTGGGCCGGCGGGGCTGGCTGCTGCGCAGCAGCTCACGCGGGCCGGCCACACGGTCGCCGTCTACGAGCGCGCCGACAAGCTCGGCGGGCTGATGCGGTACGGCATCCCCGAGTTCAAGATGGAGAAGAAGCACCTCGACCGGCGCCTCGACCAGATGAAGCGCGAGGGCACAGTTTTCCGCGCTGGCGTCGAGGTCGGCTCTGAAGACTCTGGTCTCACTGGCGCGAAGCTGCGCGAGCGCTACGACGCGGTCGTGCTGGCGATGGGTGCCTGCGAGGCGCGCGACCTGCCGGTGCCTGGGCGCGAGTTCAACGGCATTCACCAGGCGATGGAGTTCTTGCCCCAGGCCAACCGCGCAGCTCTGGGCGAGACGGTCGAGGGCCAGATCATGGCCACCGACAAGCACGTCGTGATCATCGGCGGTGGTGACACCGGCGCCGACTGCCTCGGCACCTCCACCCGGCACGGCGCCGCGTCGATCACGCAGCTCGAGATCATGCCTGAGCCGCCGAACAGCCGCCCGGCAGGACAGCCGTGGCCCACCTACCCGATGATCTTCCGCGTCTCTTCGGCGCACGAAGAGGCGGGGGATCGCGTCTACTCGGTATCCACCAAGCAGTTCCTCGGCGACGACAACGGCAACGTGCGCGCCCTGCAGCTCGTTGACGTGGTCTTCGAGGGCGGAAAGCTCACTGAGGTCGAGGGCTCCGAGCGCGAGATCCCAGCCGACCTCGTGCTCTTTGCCATGGGCTTCGTTGGCCCCGAGAAGCCTGGTCTGGTCGAGCAGCTCGGGGTCGACCTCGACGAGCGCGGCAACGTCGCACGCGACAACGGCTACATGACCTCGGTCAGCGGAGTCTTCTCCGCTGGTGACGTGGGCCGCGGACAGTCGCTCATCGTCTGGGCCATCGCCGAGGGCCGCGCTGCAGCGGCCGCGGTCGACCAGTACCTCACCGGTTCGACGGCCCTGCCCAGCCCGATCCCGCCCACCGCGCGACCCTTGATGGCGTAGCCGCTTGGGCTGGTTGAGGTAGGCGTGTCACGGTGCCCGCACGCCGGCCTGTGCGACGATGCGCGGCACGTGTGGGCAGACTGAGGGAGCCGTGGTGGTGAGTTCACGAGTACCGCAACGGGTCGGACGGCCGGCGGCGGCAACGAGGGACGATGCCCTGAAGCTGGCGCTGGCGCATTACCTGCAGGGGCGCCGCATCGACGTGCGAGCACTCGCTGGCGAGCTGGGCATCGGACGAACCACCGTGCACCGATGGTTCGGCACTCGTGAGGACCTCATCGGCGACGTGCTGGCGGTCGCAGCCGTCGAGCTGCTCGAGGCAACCCGACGTGAGGTGGGTGGCCACGGTGGAAGCGCGCTTCTTGAGACCTTTGACCGGTTCAACCGCGCGCTTCTGGCCGTTCCTGCTCTGCGTACCTTCATCGCTGGCGAGCGCGACGCGCTACGGGTCATCACCCGCGCCGACCACGGCCCCAACCCCAGCTTGGTGCGGTCGATCGCGAGCATGATCACCGATGAGGTTGCCCACGGGCACTTCGTCGCCCCCCTGGAGGCGGAGACGCTCGCCTTCGCGATCGTCCGCCTGGCTGAGGCCTTTCTCTACGGAGAACCCGCTACGGGCATGCGCCAAGACATCGATCGCCTCCGCCAAGTCGAAGCAATCATCTTGGGTGTCACTCCGTAACCACGCAGCGAGTGAGGCTTGCGCAAGGGTTGTGACGAGCGTTACCTTCTCCCTTATTCGGAACATCACAAGTCATATGTTCCAAAATAGGGCTGGACGGAGCTACATCGTGCTTCAAGCAATTCGCAGGGTCGCGCATCTCGACTCCTGGCTGGATCGGACTCGGGGCAGGGTCGCGGGGATCACCGTGGTGGTCGCGGTCGCCATGGCCGTGAGCGTCGGGTCTCCCGCTCGGTCCTATGACGCTGAAGCCGAACTGCAGAACCTCACCAAGGGGTTCGAGCGGCAGTCGCTGTACATGTCGCCACGAGGCCAGGTGCTGATGCGCGAGATTTCACAGGCAAACCTGATCTCCTCGCTTCGCGCGCAGGCGGGGGACCCCGAGCGCCTGTTCGAGACCAATCTGTGTGCGCGTGGCGATGACGCATGCGTGGGAGACGCGCGGTTGTATGACTGGCAACGCCGGGGTTACGGGCTGGTCGCTCCAGTGCTCTTCACCGCCCGGAACGGGGCGACCCTCTCCGGCCACGTGTGGGCCACTCGCACTGGGCCACGTCGGCGACCCGGTGTCGTCATCACCAACGGTTCCATCCAGGCGCCCGAGCAGGCGTACTGGTACGCGGCACAGGCGCTGGCCAAATCCGGGTATGTCGTGCTCACCTGGGATCCTCAGGGGCAGGGCCAATCAGACACGGTTGGCTCCGGCGTGGACATCTACGAAGGCACCCACTCACAGACCGACGGCCGACCTTTCTACGACGGGACCGTCGATGCCCTCGACTTCTTCTTGTCGACGCCAGCGAGGCCTTTCAAGCCGCGGCCATCGTGCGAGTCGGGGACCTCGCACGCAGCCAAGCAGCACCGTCGCGCTCGGTCGGGCCTGAACGCGCGCGCCAACCCGTTCTCAGGACTCCTTGATCGGTCGCGTATTGGACTTATCGGGCACTCGTACGGAGCCGGTGGGGTGTCGTACGTCGGCCAAGCAGATCCCCGCGTGTCGGCGATCGTGGCCTATGACAATCTCGGCGGAGCCGACCCCAGACGCGTGATCGGCGAAGGGACACCCAAAGGCTGCCCGGCGGACCCCTCCCAGCGGAAGGCCGTGCCCTACACCAAGCCGGCGCTCGGTCTCTCCGCCGACTACAACGTCTCGGTGCCGCACACCAACGATCCCGACCCGACCGAGAAATCCACGGCGTCACTGGCGTACTCGAAGGCAGGTGTAGACACCGGTCAGATCGTCATCAGAGGGGGCACCCACCTCGACTTCAGCTTCCTGTCCAACCCTGGGTTCCCCGCAACCTTGCGCGGGGCGGACCTGATCGCCTGGTACACGGTGGCCTGGATGGACAAGTACGTCAAAGGCGACCCGAAGGCCGACATCAGGCTGCTGACTCACAGGTGGCGTCGCGACGCAGCGGGCGCTGCCGTCGATCCGACGGGTGACCCCAACGACTTCTCGGTCTACTACCGCTCCCGGCTCGATGTTCGCCTCGAGAGCGGAGCGCGCTTTCGGTGCGAAGATCTGCGTTCTGGCTGTCGTGGCATGGTTCGGCAGGATGGGTTCCGAGGCCGGTACAGCTATCTACGACTGGCGACATCGCCCGATGGGCAGGGTTCGACCCGAGGTGCCCGGGGACTTCGCCAGGACGCCTGGCGGTGACTAGATGACTCTCCAGCGGTGGGCGCCGCGGACGGTGGCTGCCCTCGCCGTGGCCACCATCTTCCTGGTGGTCGCATCGGCGGACATTCACGTGGTCGAGGCCCAGGCCGCGCCTGGGTCTCGACACGGGTCGCAACTAGACGAGTGGTGCCTGGGTGCCGCCTCCGATGAAGCGGAGGGCACGCCGGCCTGGGCGATACGCGACGCGATGAACATGGTCTGTGCAGAACAGCGACTGGTCGAGGCCGCTGGCAATGCGCTGGTGGCGGGTGGATCGCCGCTACCGCTTCGCGACACCTATCGAGATCCGGTGCCGCTCGACGGCCACAGATTCCGCTATGACACCACCCTCGTTCGTAACCGCGCGGGATCAACCTTGGCTACCGAGATCTTCCGGCCGTGCACGGCTCGAACCTGCACACGGATCCCCGCCGGAGTGGAGCGTCATCGAGGCCCGTACCCGACCGTCGTGATCGTGCACGGCGGCGCTGCCAACAAGGAGATGCACTGGTGGGCGTCGGAGGCCCTTGCCGAGCACGGCTACATGGTCATTGCCTTCGACGTCGCCGAGAACGCCGGTGGCGACCACGCGACCGACGCTCAAGACATGCTCGATTGGCTCAACTCGTCGAGCTTTCCGTTCGAGGCTGAGCTCGATCCCGCGCGCATCGGCATCGCCGGACACTCTCAGGGTGCCAGCACGGCGTCCCTGCTTGCGCAGATCGACCCCCGGATAGACGCATTTGTGGCTTGGGACAACCTGACTGCCCTCGAGCGCAAGCTGTGGGAGGACGACATCGGCGTCCTGCCGCCCAGGAAGGTGAAGTTCCACTCGCCCGGACTGGGCATCGCAGCCGACTACTACTTTGCTCCTCGGCCTTTCTCGACCGCACCCGAACCAGCCGCATCGAACGGCGAAGGTGGGCGCGGCCGAGGTTTCAGCGCCCATCCCAAACACCTCGGGTTCGACGAGCTACGCAGGGAAGGGATCGACACGATGCTCTTCGTGCTGCGGGCGGGCACGCATCTCGACTTCACCCCTGCCCTGAGCGGCGGGGCCAGCAGTCGGCACGGTGAAGCGGTCAGTACGTACCTCACCCTTGCGTGGTTCGACCGCTACTTGTTCGGCGACCCCAGGCGAGCCAGGAAGGCGTTTCACCGCTTGGTGGTCGCCCGCAGGTTCGACGACAGTGCGGACACCCATGCCTATGGGTCTGGACTCAGCACTCCACGCGGCAACCGGCCGACCCTGATCGAGGGGCTCCCCATGTGCGATCGCATGAGCTTCTACTTCAGGTCGCGCTATTCGTTGCGGCCGCCTGGCCGGCAGCGTCGAGTGACGTCGATCAGCATGCGTGACGACTGCCTCAAGTCACGGTGATCGGTCGCGCATCGGCACGCGTGCGCTGCACTAGTTTTATCGTTCCAACACCCGCTAGGGTGAACGGGTGCGGAGAGCCAAGATCGTGTGCACCCTCGGACCGGCCACCAACAGCGAGCGTCGGATTCGCGAGCTCGTCTACGCGGGCATGGACGTCGCCCGGCTGAACATGAGTCACGGCACCCACGCAGATCACGCCGAGGCCTACCGCCTGGTGCGCGAGGCCGCCGACGCGACGGGTCGTGGAGTGGGTATCTTCGCCGATCTCCAGGGGCCGAAGATCAGGCTCTCGACGTTCGAGGAAGGCCACGCGATTCTGGCGCGAGGCCAGCGGTGGACCATCACCACGCGCACCGTGCCCGGCGACAACCAGGTCGCTGGGACGACCTACCAGGGTCTGCCAGGCGACGTGAAGTCCGGCGACCCGATTCTCATCGACGACGGCAAGGTGCGGTTGCGTGTCGTGTCTGTCGAGGGCCGTGACGTCGTCACCGAGGTGCTGGTCGGCGGCCCGGTCAGCAACCACAAGGGCATCAACCTGCCTGGCGTGGCCGTGTCGGTGCCAGCGCTGTCGGAGAAGGACATCGCCGACCTGAAGTTCGCCCTCAGCCTGAGCGTCGACTTCATCGCCCTGAGCTTCGTGCGCAACGCCGCGGATGCCGAGGACGTGCGCGTGATCATGCGCGAGGCGGGCGTGATGCTGCCGGTCATCGCCAAGATCGAGAAGCCACAAGCCATCGACAACCTCGACGAGGTGGTGGCCGCGTTCGACGGGTTCATGGTCGCGCGCGGCGACCTGGGCGTCGAGTGCCCCCTGGAGGACGTGCCCTTCCTGCAGAAAAAGGTCATCGAGAAGGCCAGGCTTAACGCCAAGCCAGTGATCGTGGCCACGCAGATGCTCGAGTCGATGATCACCAACCCGGCACCGACCCGCGCCGAGGCCAGCGACGTGGCGAACGCTGTGCTCGACGGAGCCGACGCGGTGATGCTCTCCGGCGAGACCAGCGTGGGCGATCACCCGATCCACACGGTCGAGACGATGGCGCGCATCATCGCGGCCACCGAGCGGCACGCGCTCGAGCCGAGCACCTTTGGGGACTTCGAGCAGATCACCTGGGACCCCCACACGCGCGGCGGCGTGATCGCCAAGGCCGCCGAGGAGGTCGCAGCGCGGGTAGGTGCCAAGTACGTGGTGGCGTTCACCCAGAGCGGCGACTCGGCCAAACGCTTGGCCCGCCTGCGCAGCCCGATCCCGGTGCTCGCGTTCACCCCCGAGAACCGCGTGCGGTCGCAACTGTCGCTCACCTGGGGAACCGAGACCTTCAAGACGGTCAGCGTCGACCACACCGACGAGATGGTGCGGCAAGTCGACGAGCAGCTTCTCAACATCGGACGCGTGCAGGAGGGCGACCTGGTGGTCATCGTCGCCGGCAGCCCGCCGGGCATCCCGGGCTCGACCAACGCACTGCGCATCCACCGGATGGGCGACGCGATCAACGAGGTCGCGCCGGCCTACCGGCGCCAGCCCTAGGCCGTCGCGGCCCTCACGCCTCAGGCCTTGAGGCCGATCAGGTCGTCCAGTCTGGCCACTGCCTCCCGGCGGGAAACCGAGATGCAGTTCCAGTTGCTCTGACGCCACGGGACGTCGACCAGGTCGAGAGCCCAGCAGCACAGCTCACGAATGTCGGCGCTCACATTGGTGAATTGCCAGCGCGGGTAGGCGTAGCGCTTCGGCTTGCCAGCGACCGTCTGGATCGTGCTGTTGACGAAGCGACAACCGTCGGAATGGAAGAGACCGCGGAGGAAGGCTGCTGGCCACGCGGTAACCACCGCAACCTGCCAATCCTCGAGCGCGATCGGGCGTTCGTGTTTGCGACCCGGACCGTGCTGCGGGAAGGCACAGCACCAGTGCACCCAATGCGATTGGACCACGACGCAGCCCGGCGCTTGCACGAGGTGCACGCGCCCTTCGTGAACGCGACGAATAGTTTCGGCCACGTCGTCGATGATCCCGGGCCACCGCCCATCGCACGAGATGCGAAGGGAGTGGTACCGGGGGGCCTGCGAGATGCACCCGTCACCCAGGTAGTAGCCCAGGAGGGCCGCGTAGGCAGGCTCATCGCGAACGTGGCCATCGCACGTCGGGCACTCGTGGGGCGGGATCTCAGCGTCGGTTGATTGCCAGGCCCGGAGGGTGGACCGGTTGACTCCGAGGCGTCGGCTAATGTCATCCCAGGTGTGACCGCGACGGCGAAGCGAGGTGGCCTCGAGGCGCACACGGGCGGAGTACATGAACCGATCGTGGCGCCCGGCGCCGACAAGAAACTTGTGTGCCCCGGGTGGGATTCGAACCCACACTGGATGGTGTTTGAGACCACGGCCTCTGCCGTTGGGCTACCGGGGCCAACGCGCCGAAACTTTAGCCCACGGCCATCGCAAGACGGGCACCGGCAGGTCCAGCGACGCAGCGCACTAATCTGAGCGTCGTGACCACCCCCGCAGAGTCGTCCGCCCAGACTGCGCCCGCCGCAACCCCGGCGCGCACCGTCGTGATCGCCGAGGACGAGACGCTGATTCGGATGGACCTC
>JBAUWM010000405.1:0-1659 GCA_049583775.1 Nocardioides sp. | reverse complement strand
GCGGTGGGGTCAGCCGCCGGACGACGCAGCTCGGTGTGGGCGCGGGCGGCGAGTCGACCTCGACCTGCGCGTCGCGCCCGGGCGTCTCCGAACACCTTGACCCACCGCTCGGCCAGGGCGTGGGCGTCGTACTGGCGGGCGGTGTGGAGCGCACCGCGGCCGAGGCGGTGTCGAAGGTCGTCGTCGGTGGTCAGGCGCAGCAGGGCCGCAGCCATGCCGGTCACCGACTGAGGACCCACGAGCAACCCGTTGGTCTCGTGCTCGATGATCTCGCGCGGCCCTGACGGGCAGTCGAAGCTGGCCACCGGGACGCCCGCCGCCATCGCCTCCTGCACCACCAGCGGAAAGCCTTCGGCGCGCGAGGTGAGGGCAGCGATCGAGGCCTTGGGCCACTCGGCCGCCATGTCGGGCAGGCTGCCGGGAAGCTCGACACGATCCCAGAGGTCCCACTTGCGGATCTGGCGCACCAGCTCGAGGCGCTGGGGTCCTTCGCCACAGATGCGCAGTCGCCACTCGGGAACCTGGTCGGCGATCTGGCCGAATGCGTCGACCAGCTTCGGGAACTGCTTCTCGGGCACCAGTCGGCCGGCGGTCATGATCAGCGGGTCGGTCAGCGTCGAGCGCGGTGTGAAGCCCAGGGGTAGCGGGTTCGGCAGCACCACGGTGGTCGGGGCCAGCTCGCCGAGCTGGTCACGCAGCCACTCCTCGATCACCGGCGTGAGCAGCGCGACGACGTCCGCCCGCGGCGCGTAGGCCAGCAACGGCTCGAGCCCCGAGGTGCGGTCGTTCGACGAGCGGTGCTCCTGGTGCACCACGACCACCTGGTCGGGCGTCAGCTCGATCGCGGTGGCCAGCAAGCCCGGGGTGACCGTGACCAGCACGTCGACGTCCAGGCTGGGCAGCGTCGACTCCAGCGCGACGTCGCACAGCGCCGTGAACTGCTTGTCCCACCGGGCCGGCACCAGCGCCGACTCGCGCGCATGCAGCGCTTTCGCGGTGGTCGGCGCAACGTCGGCGTAGGCCGGGTGGTCGTCGTCACGGACGTCCACGAGGTGCACGACCGTGATGCGCGAATCGATCGCATAGTGGGGAGCATCAGCGCTGCGGGTGACGCTGAGCATCGTGATGTCGTGATCGGCCGCCAGGGCGTTGGCCTGAGTGATCGCCGATCGGCTGGTGCCGCCCATGCCGTCGAGGTTGAAGACCAGGTAGCCGATCTTCATGACTCGTTCTCCTGCGATTGCGCGAACACGCGCAGCTGCAGCACAGCCTGACCCGACCAACGCAGCCGCAAGCGCGGCTCGTCAGCGTCGCCGTCGTAGAGCTGAGGGAGCGGCGCTGCTCGGCCGGGGTCAGCGAGGTCGTTGTCGCGCCGCGTCACCGGCAGCCACCGCTCACCGTTGCCGGTGACGACTCGGGTCATCTGGGGCGCGACGTCGTCGAGCTCGACCGACGTGATCGTCGCGACCCCGTCGACGACCGCCCACGAGGCCAGCGCGACGTCGCCCTCACCGAGAATGGCCAGGGTGCTGCCGGCACCTTCGATGGCCACCCGGAGGCTGTCACGAGCGGCGGTCACGGACGTCAGCGTCGCTGCCGCCGGCGCAGGACCGGTGCGCACCTGGAGCGTGCCGTCGTCAGTGCGCTGCAGCGTGGGCA
>JBAUWM010000404.1:0-2091 GCA_049583775.1 Nocardioides sp. | reverse complement strand
GAATGCTGTCGGGCGCAATGATGGACCATGGTCGGTCACATCGCGCGAACAGCTCTCGACGGTGCGATTGATCATGCCTTCGAGACAGCGGCCTCAGGTCATGGGCAGCTCGTGCTGCTCAGCGGTGAGGCGGGGGCTGGCAAGTCGACCGTGGTGCGTTCGTTCGCCGACCGGGTCGCGCGGCGCGCTGACGTCTTCGTCGGCCACTGCGACCCGCTGAGTGCTCCTCGCCCCGGAGGACCCCTGATCGACATGGCACCTCGGCTCGGCGGGCGGTTGGCCGAGGCCCTCGCCGCAGGTGGTCGTGAGGGTCTTGTCGATGCCTTGCTGGCCGCGGCAACGATCGGCGACCGGCCCCGGGTCCTGGTCTTCGAGGACGTGCACTGGGCCGACGAGCTCACCCTGGAGATGCTGGGGTTCCTGGCTCGACGCCTGGGCGGCCTGGGTGTCCTGGTCGTCGCCACTCTGCGACCAGACGAGCTCCGTGGGGAGCACCCCACTCGGGCCTGGCTCGATCTTGTGGCCAGACTCCCCGGGGTGGTCCGAGTGGACGTGCCCGCGCTCACCCTGGCCGAGGTGACACTGCTCGCGGCGGGCTCGGCGCTCGACCCGCCTTACTTGCACGGTGTCACTGCCGGCAACGCGTTCTTCGTCTGCGAGGTGCTCGCCGATCCAACTGCCGGGGTGCCGGAGGGGGTGGCGAACGCCGTGGTGGCCCGGACGATCCGGCTCAGTGTGGAGGAGCGTCGGGCACTGCGGGCCGCGGCCGTTCTCGGTCCGCGGGTCTCGCCGCGACTGCTACTGGCGATCGACGGCGTCCGGGCCACTGCTGTTGACGGGTGCGTCGCCGCCGGGTTGCTCGGTTTCGAACCGCCCAACTACGTGTTCCGGCACGAGCTCGCTCGCCAGGCAGTCCTGGCAGCAACCCCGTCGACGGAACTGCGCGAGCTGAACTCCGTCGCACTGAGGATTGTGCGGCCGTTCGCGGAACCGGATCTCTTGGCGCAGCTGGCGGAGTACGCGGAGCAGGCAGACGACACCGCGGCAGTCCTCGAGCTAGCCTCCGCCGCTGCCGTCCGAGCAGCCGAACTGGGCGCCCACCGTGAGGCGGCCGCCCAACTACGCCGTGCCGTCAGGCACGCGGTCGACGAGCCTCTGGCGCACTTGGCCGGCCTGCGGGAACGACTGGCCTACGAGCTCTACCTGACAGCGGCGCTGGACGAGGCGATCAGTGAGCAGCGGGCCGCCCTCGGGTTGCGCCGCACGCTCGCTGATCCCGGAGCGGTCGGCGAGTGCCTGCGCTGGTTGTCCCGGCTCAGCTGGTACGCGGGGCGACCGCGCGAGGCGCTCGAACATGCCGAGCAGGCGGTACTGGCGCTCGAGCCGCTGGGGCCCACCCCCGCGCTGGCGATGGCCGTTTCCACCCAGTCGCAGGTTCTGATGTTGCGCAGCCGGTTCCGCGACGCGGTCGAGGTCGGCCTTCGGGCGGTCGCTCTCGCCGAGGAGTCCGGCGATACCGAGAGCCGTGCGCACGCGCTGAACAACATCGGGACCAGCCGGTTCCGGCTCGGCGAGATCGACGGCCTCGCGGACCTCGAACTCAGCCTGGAGATCGCGTTGGCCCACGAGATGGAAGACCACGCGTCCCGGGCCTATGTAAACCTTCTCAGCGAGGCGTTCCTGGTCCGCCGCAGCGACCTGATCGACCGGCACCTCGGCCCGGCGCTGACGTTCCTCGCCGCCCATGACGTGGACCTCCAGTGGCGCTACCTGACGGCGGGGCATGCGCTGCGGCTGGTGGACATCGGCGATTGGGCCGCAGCCACCGAGACCGCCAGCACGTTGATAGACCTCGGCAGCACCACGCCGGTTCACCGGTTCGTCGTCCTGCTGCCGCTGCTTCTGATCGCCGTACGCCAGGGCGAGCCGCACCTCGACCTGCTCGACGAGGCTCGCGCCATCGCTGCAGTGCTGGACGAGCCGCAGCGTCAGGATCCCATCGCGCTGATCGAGATCGAGCTGGCCTGGCTGTCAGGCGAAACGGCCGCCCTCACCCGAGGATGCGGCCAACTCCTCGCCTCCGCGCAGGAG
>JBAUWM010000403.1:0-10968 GCA_049583775.1 Nocardioides sp. | reverse complement strand
GCTTGACGCCGAGGCGCTGGGAGTTGGAGTCGCGACCGTTCTTGGTGGACGCGGCGCCCTTCTTGTGTGCCATGTGCTCTGTGTCCTCCTCGGACGTGGTGACGACGGGGACCGGCCGGTGCAGGCGCACCTACGTCGACCGGCAGGGTCACACGGAGATGTCGGTGACCTTGACCTGGGTGTACTTCTGGCGATGACCCTGGCGCTTCTTGTACCCGGTCTTGTTCTTGTACTTCTGGATCACGATCTTGGGACCCTTGGTGGCGCCGAGCACCTCGACGGTCACCGATGCCTTGTCCAGGCCGGTGGCGGTGACGGTCTCGCCGTCAACGGTCATCACGACCGGAAGGGTGAAGGTGTCACCCACGGGGGTTGAGACCTTGTCGATCTCGATGACGTCGCCAACGACGACCTTCTGCTGCTTCGCGCCTGCGCGAACGATCGCGTACACCGCGGTCTCCTTCATCTGTCCACTCACGTCTGGGTCTGCGGCACGCCACAGCCTCGCTGATCTGGTGGATCAGGAGGCGGGTGCCGTGCAGATAGGCGCGGAGAACGCGCCGAGGGTCAATGCTACGGATTCGGGGGCCACACGGCAAAACGCTGCCACCGTGGCCGCCGATCAGCGCTTGCGAGTGCCCTTCTTCTTGATGGGCACGTGCTCGATCGTGGGCTCGTCAGCTGCCGGCTCGCCGGTCGCTGCGGCGCCACCAGACGCGTCGGCGGGCGGACCTGCCACACGGGTGGCGGCTCGGCCACGCGTGCGCGTGACCACCTTGGGCGGCTCGGGAGCCGTCTCGGGCACGACCGCGGTCTGGGCGGGCTGGACCGCGATCTCAACCGGAGTCGGCGGCGGGGCGGTGGCCACGGTCCGACTGACGCCGCGGCGGGTGCGCGTGACGACCTGCGGTGCGACCGGCTCGACCGGAGTTGCTGGCTCCGGCTCAGCGGCGGCAGGCTTGGCAACCGTCTGCTCCGCGACTGCGGGCTCAGGGGCCTGAGCTGTCTCCACCGTCTCCGTGGGCTCAGCAGCCTTCTGCGGCTCGGAGGCGGCCTTCTTGGCAGCCGCGGCTTCCTCCTTGTGCACCTCGGCCTTGGCCATCGCCGCAAACTCGGCGGGGGTCGGCTTGTGCGCCGGCGCGGTCGACTCAGTGTCAGCCTCGGGGCCGGAACTCTGGTCAGCGCTGCGGCCGCCGCTGCGACCGCCCCGACGTCGACTGGTGCCACCTGTGGCAGCACCTCCGCCGCCGCCGCCGCCACCACCACCACTGCCGCCGCCACCGCGGCGCGGCTCGTCATCGCCGCCTCCGCGCTTGGGCTCAACGGGCATGTCGTGCACGACCAGACCGCGGCCCTGGCAGTGCTCACAGTTCTCGCTGAAGGCCTCGACGAGACCGGTGCCGATGCGCTTGCGCGTCATCTGCACCAGACCCAGCGACGTCACCTCAGCCACTTGGTGGCGGGTGCGGTCGCGGCCCAGGCACTCGACCAGACGACGCAGCACGAGGTCGCGGTTCGACTCGAGCACCATGTCGATGAAGTCGACGACGATGATGCCGCCGATGTCGCGCAGGCGAAGCTGACGCACGACCTCTTCGGCGGCCTCGAGGTTGTTCTTGGTCACCGTCTCCTCGAGGTTGCCCCCGGAGCCGGTGAACTTGCCTGTGTTCACGTCGACGACGGTCATGGCCTCGGTGCGGTCGATGATCAGCGATCCGCCGGAGGGTAGCCAGACCTTGCGGTCGATGGCCTTGGCGATCTGCTCGTCGATTCGGTAGGCGCCGAAGACGTCGACACCGTTGTGATCGGCGACGTCGTACTTCTCGAGCCGCTCCTCCAGGTCGGGGGCGATGCCGAGCACGTAGTCCTTGACCGTCGCCCAGGCGTCGTCACCCTGCACGACCAGCTTGGCGAAGTCCTCGGTGAACAGGTCGCGCACGACCTTGAGCATCAGGTCGGGCTCGCCGTAGAGCAACTGCGGAGCGCCGCCCTTGGTCTTGGCCTCGATCTCGTCCCAACGCGTCTTGAGCCGCTCGACGTCGCGGGTGAGCTCGTCCTCGCTCGCACCTTCGGCAGCGGTGCGCACGATCACACCAGCCGTGTCCGGAACGATCTCCTTGAGGAGTGTCTTGAGCCGGTTGCGTTCGGTGTCGGGCAACTTGCGGGAGATGCCGCTCGTCGTGCCGTCAGGCACGTAGACGAGGAAGCGACCAGCCAGGCTGATCTGGCTGGTCAGGCGCGCACCCTTGTGCCCGATGGGGTCCTTGGTGACCTGCACGAGGATGGTCTGCCCTGAGGAGAGGACCGACTCGATCTTGCGGGGTGCGCCGTCCTTGTGACCCAGCGCCGACCAGTTGACCTCACCGGCGTAGATCACCGCGTTGCGGCCCTTGCCGATGTCGACGAACGCCGCCTCCATCGAGGGCAGCACGTTTTGAACGCGGCCGAGGTAGATGTTGCCGATCAACGACGTCTGCGACTCGCGGGCCACGTAGTGCTCGACGAGCACCTTGTCCTCGAGGACGCCGATCTGGATCAGGTCCTCGCGCTGGCGCACGACCATGACCCGGTCGACTGCCTCGCGGCGAGCCAAGAACTCGGCTTCGCTGACGATCGGGGCCCGGCGGCGGCCAGCGTCGCGGCCCTCGCGGCGACGCTGCTTCTTCGCCTCTAGGCGCGTGGAACCGGCGATCGCAGTGATCTCGTCTTCGGGATTGCGGGGCCGCCGAACCCTGGTGGTGGTGTTGCTCGGATCGTCCTGGCCGCCCTGGCCGTCGTCACCTTCGCGACGGCGGCGACGCCGGCGACGCGACGTGCCGTCGCCATCGAGGTCTTCGTCGTCGGCGTTCGCGCCAGCCTGCCCGCCAGTCTGCCCGCCGGCAGGCTTGGCCGCGCGTCCACCGGACTGCTGGCCTGAGCGCCCGCCACCCTGGTTCGACCGACCACCCTGGTTGCCCTGGCCGCCTCGGTTGCCCTGGTTCCCGTCGGTCTGGTCCGCGTCGTCAGACTCGTCGTCGTCTGAGTCACCGTCGCTGCTGTCGGTGCCATCGGGGCCGTCTGAGTTCTTGCGACGACGACGGCCGCCACGACGACGCCGCCGGCGCGGTCCGCCGCCCTCGCCGTTCTCGTCGCTGTCGCCGTCGTTCTGGGAGTCATCGTCGCTGTCGGCACCAGGATCGACTGCTGCGTCCTCGTTCGAGTCGGCGTCAGTGTCGCTGGGCTTCGCCGCGGGCTTCTTGCGAGTGCGAGTGGTGGTCTTCTTGGCCGTCGCGTCGGGAGCCTGGAACAGCACGGCAGCACTGCCCGCGCCGCTGTCGCCGCTGTCGGGGTCTCCCGCAGGCTGAGCCGCCTCCGAAGAGTCGACCTCGGCGGCCATCTTTGCCGCGGCTTTCTTCGCGGGCGCCTTCTTGGCGGGCGCCTTCTTGGCAGCCGCCTTCTTGACGGGAGCCGCTTCGGTCTCAGAGGCCTCGCCGTCCGCGGGCGCGGCAGCGGCCTTCTTGGTCGCAGTCTTCTTTGCTGCGGCTTTCTTGGCCGGCGCCTTCTTGGCGGCCGCCTTCTTGGCGGCGGCCTTCTTGGCCGGCACGGCGGAGTCGCCGTCGGCGGGGGCCTGGCCACTGTCGGGGGCCGGAGCACTGCTGGGGGTGTCGAGCGGGATGCTGTCCTGGAGTTCGTCGTCAGCCATTGGGATGCTGCTCCTTGGTCCGAGCCTCACGGTCGGACGTGTCTGGCACAGAGGGTCCGAGTGTTCAGGACCCGCACGTGCAAAGCCTTCGTGGTGCGGCGACACTCTCCGCGGTGCGTCACTGGAGCCAACCGGTCACCTGCCGCGGTCGCTGGCTCGGGATCGCTGTCACCGATCCGGGCGTGCGTCGCGGTCTGGCGACGACCTGCCTCCACTGTGCCGACCCATCTGTGGGACGGCGAGAACGTCGTCGGGTCGAGGGTCAAAGCTGGGATGCTCGGGTCCTCGTCCACGGCGAGTATCGCACACGGCCTGCGACGCAGCTCACTTCGCGAGAAGCAGCGGGTCGCCGATCTCCCCCGTCTCGGTGTCCAGCGGCCCCTGGGCCAACCGGGTCAAGAGCGGGGCAGGGCCAGCGTCGAGCTGGGTAAGGCGGTGGATCCCGCTCAGCACGTCATCTGGTCGGACAGCCGGAACCATGTGACGCAGCACCAGCTGCAGCACCGCTCCAGCGGGCTGGTCGTCGACCGTCAGTGACACCACGGCCTCTCTGCAGTCGAACTCGCGCAGCCCCTTCTTGGTCATCCGCTCGACCGTGACCGACTGTTCTGCGAGAAACAGGTCGATCGCGGGCTGCACCTGACTGACGGGCAGCGTCGTGCCGATCGACCAACGGCTGGCCTCGAGCCGGTCGGCGAGACTGCCGCCCGGCGAGATCACGACATCGAGGATGTCCAACCCCGGGGGCAACGCCTCGATGAGCTGAACGGAGATCTCCGCCGGATCGACCTCCGCGGCCAGCGCGATCTCGAGATACTCGGCCTCGCTCGCCGAGCCGGTGGGTGCCGCGCCGGCGTAGGAGATGCGCGGGTGGGGGTTGAACCCCGAGCTGTAGGCCATCGGGATCCGAGCGCGGAAGACAGCGCGCTCAAACGCACGACTGAAGTCACGGTGGCTGGTGAAACGCAGCCGGCCGCGCTTGGCGTAACGGATGCGGAGCCGCTGGACGGGTGGCGCCTGCTGCTCGGGCTGCTGGCGACTCACGGCGTCAGACTAGAGGGTGCCCGCATCAGCGGTGACGGGTAGACCGTCTTGACCACGGTGCCGTCGAGCCACTGGGTGAGCCGTGCGGCCTCGGCGTCCAGGGCTGTCTGGACCCGGGCCGTCGCTGGCTCGAGCAAGCGCACCTGCACGACGCCCGACTCGTCTTGCACCCAGGCGCCCACCACCCGCCCGTCAACCCACACGGTGGTGCCCGCGTTGCCGTTGGTGTCGAACAGCTGGGCCGCATGCTCGCCGAGGTAGAAGGAGCGTTCCTTCCAGCCCATCACTGTGGGGTCGAGCACCGGCAGCAATGCCACCCATGGCTCAACAGCCGGCTCGTCGTCGACGTCGTCGGGAAGCACCCAGCCGAGAGCGCCGCCCTCGAGGTCGACCGCTACGGCTCCGAGCTCGGCGAGCGCGGCGCGCACGATGGTCTTGGTGGAGCCGAACCACCAGACGATGTCGTTCTCGGTGCCAGGCCCGAAGGTCTCGAGCCAGCGGCGTACCAGCTCGCGATAACCGTCGGCGGCGGGCCAGGGCTCCGGCGCCTCGTCGAGCCAGTGCCGCATCAGGGTCCACCGTGGCCTCGAGGTGCGCCAGTGCCCGGTGTTGACGGCGCGGACGACGTCAGCGGTGGCACCGAGGTGGGTCAGCACCCGCGAGACACCCCAGACCGACCCTCCCCCCACCCTGACGGCGAGCTCGGGCACGCGTTCGCGGATCTGCACCGCGCCCAGGCCGTCTGGCTCGTCGGCCAGGGCGTCGAGCACGAGGTGTCGTGCTCGATCGAGCCAGGCGACGCCGTCCTGGCTCACGCCGGCGGCGACGACATCTTTCGCCATCCGCGCCCCTTCAGTGCCGGCGACCCGCGCCGATGCGCTGCCCCACACAGCGGGGAGGAGATCTTTGGGAAAGACGAACAGCGTGCGCCGCATCGCCAGCTGCTTGACCAGGCTCCGGTCGACGTAGAGCGCCCGATCGACGTCATCCACCGTCATCTGCTCGGTGCGGGCCCAGCAGGAGAGGTAGACGGTGGCGGGCTCGGTCGAGTGCAGCACGGTCATGGCACGGGTGACCTGTTCGGGCGAGGTGACCCGGCTGCTTGCGGTGAGGGCGTGTCGACGGGCGAGCCGCGAACGACGTTCGACGTCAGACACGAGGCGCAGACCGGTCACTCGGACCATCTTGCCCGCACGAGCCGACAGCGGGCTGACACACTGGCCTCCACACGCCCCGGCCGCCCGATCAGAGGACGACGATGAGCAACCCGTACGACCCGAACCAGCCTCCCGCCGATCCCAACGAGCCGCCGACCGGCGCGACCCCGCCGCCCTACGGCGAGCAGCCGGCGGCACCCGCTCCCCCGCCCTACGGGGCCACCCCCTACGGTCAGCCCACCGACCAGGGCGCGCCGCCGTACGGCGGACCTCCCTTCGGCGCCCCGGTGCCGGGCGGAGAGATGCCCAAGGGCACCGACCCCGTCTCGATCGTCGGGTTCGTGCTGAGCCTCACCTGCTGCCTCTCGTTCGTGGGCGTCATCCTCGGCTTCGTCGGGCTGAGCCGCACCAAGGGTGGCAAGCGCAAGGCGCGATGGGCTGCGGTCAGCGCCGTCGCCATCGGCATCCCGCTCACCATCGCCACCATCGTCGGCGGCGTCTTCCTCGGTATCTACGTGTCGAGCATCGTCTCGGTCGACGAGGCCCGCTCGGGCATGTGCGTCGACATCAACGATGACGACGAGGGCGTCGTGCTGTTCGAGAAGGAGTGCAACGAGGCGCACGACGGCGAGATCATCTTCGCCGGCGACGCCGGCGATGACGCTGACACTCTCGAGAGCAGCGACGCTACCTCGGTGTGCGTGGCGCGTATCGACCAGGAGTCGTCGTCGATCGTGCTGAGCGGCGACTACGAGCTCAACGCACTGCTCGAGGACCCGGACGACGTCGATGAAGGCGACCGGTTCGTGTGCTACATCGAGCCCTCAGATGGCGACAAGGTGAGCGAGAAGATCCTGCCCTGACGCTTCACTTGGTGAGGTAGCGATCCCCGGCTCGCCGGGGATCGCTCCGCTTCTAGGCCAAAATTTCGGCGGTGAAGCGGAGCGAACGCTCGGTCAGTGAGGCCAGTGTGTCGGGAGAGACTCAGACGACGCTGAGCGGGAGCAACTGTTGGCCCGTAGGGCCGATCTGGATCTCGGTGCCCATCTCGGGGCAGACGCCACAGTCGTAGCACGGCGTCCAGCGACAGTCCTCGACCTCGACGTCGGAGGACCCGTCGGCTACGGCCAGCGCGTCCTCCCAGTCAGCCCACAGCCAGTCCTTGTCGAGGCCGGAGTCGAGGTGGTCCCACGGGAGCACCTCGTCGTACTCGCGCTCGCGCGTGGTGAACCAGGCAAGGTCGACCCCGGTGTCGGCGAGGGCCGACTCGGACGCCTCGATCCAGCGGTCGTAGGAGAAGTGCTCGCTCCAGCCGTCGAACCGGCCGCCAGCGCGCCAGACCTGCTCGATGACACGACCGACGCGGCGGTCACCTCGGGAGAGCAGTCCTTCGATGATGCCGGGCTTGCCGTCGTGGTAGCGGAAGCCGATGGCTCGTCCGTACTTCTTGTCGTCGCGCACGAGATCGCGCAACTGCTTGAGCCGGTCGTCAGTCGTCTCGACGTCGAGCTGGGCGGCCCACTGGAACGGGGTGTGCGGCTTGGGCACGAAGCCGCCGATCGAGACCGTGCAGCGAACGTCGTTGCGGCCCGAGACCGCGCGACCCTCAGCGATCACGCGCTTCGCGAGCTCGGCGACCTGCAGCACGTCCTCGAGCTCTTCGGTGGGTAGGCCAACCATGAAGTAGAGCTTCACCTGACGCCAGCCGTGCGAGTAGGCAGCCGACACGGTGCGGATCAGGTCGTCCTCGGTCACCATCTTGTTGATGACCTTGCGCATCCGCTCGCTGCCACCTTCGGGCGCGAACGTGAGACCAGACCGGCGTCCGTTGCGCGAGAACTCGTTGGCCAACGAGATGTTGAAGGCGTCAACCCGGGTACTGGGCAGGCTGAGGCTCACATTGGAACCCTCGTAGCGGTCGGCCAGACCCTTGGCGATGTCGCCGATCTCGGTGTGGTCGGCACTGCTGAGACTCAGCAGCCCGACCTCCTCGAAGCCCGACTTGCGGATGCCGTTCTCGACCATCGCGCCGATCGTCTCGATCGAGCGCTCGCGCACGGGGCGGGTGATCATGCCGGCCTGGCAGAACCGGCAGCCACGGGTGCAGCCGCGGAAGATCTCGACGCTGAAGCGCTCGTGCACCGTCTCGGCCAGAGGCACCAGTGGCTTGGCCGGGTAGGGCCAGGCGTCGAGGTCCATCAGCGTGTGCTTGGTGACCCGGTGCGGGATGCCCGGTCGGTTCGGGACGACGGCCGCGATGGCACCGTCGTCGGCATAAGTGACGTCATAGAAGCGCGGCACGTAGATGTTGCCGGTGACGGCCAGGCGCCGGAGCAGCTCGTCGCGGCCGCTGCTCATCTCGCCGGCCGGTTGGCCCTCGGTCTTCCACTCGCGCACGACCTCGGAGATCGCGAGCACGACCTCTTCTCCGTCACCGAGCACGGCTGCGTCGATGAAGTCTGCGATCGGCTCGGGGTTGAAGGCCGCATGCCCGCCGGCCAGCACGATCGGGTCGGCGTCAGTGCGGTCGGCGCTGTGCATCGGGATGCCGGCCAGGTCGAGCGCGTTGAGCATGTTGGTGTAGCCGAGCTCAGTGGAGAAGCTCAGGCCGAAGACATCGAAGTCGCGCACCGGCCGGTGCTGGTCGACGGTGAACTGGGGAATCGGTCCGAGGTCGTCTCCGGTGCGCATCACCTGCTCCATGTCTGGCCACACCGCGTAGGTGCGCTCAGCCACGATCCAGTCACGTTCGTTGAGCACTTCGTAGAGGATCTGCACGCCCTGGTTGGGCAAGCCGACCTCGTAGGCGTCGGGGTACATCAACGCCCACCGGACGGTGGGGCCCTCAGGCGCGCAGTCCCATTCCTTCAGCGTCGAGTTGAGCTCACCACCGACGTACTGGATCGGCTTGGAGACCGAGGGCAGTCGTGGCTCGAGCCGGGGAAAGACGCTGATGGACATTCGTCCAGTGTAGGAGCGCGACCGGCCTCGCCCCAGTCGTCGGCCCAGTCGTCGGCCCAGTCGTCGGCCCAGTCGTCGGCCCAGTCGTCGGCCCAGTCGTCGGCCCAGTCGTCGGCCCAGGCGTCAGCCCAGGCGGTCGAGGAAGGCCAACGAACGTTCCAGCGCCAGCGCACTGGCCTCGGCGTCGTAGGACGGCAGCGAGCTGTCGATGAACAGGTGCTGGTCACCCGGATAGACGAACACCTCACCGAGGTCGGAGCCGATCGTGGAAACCAGCTCACGCGCGGCATCGAGGTCGCCTTCGAGCCCGAAGAACTCGTCGTTCTCCATGCCGTGCACCTGCACCGGCACGCCGGACGGCCACGGGCCGAAGGCCCACTCGCCCGTGATCGGGATGCAGGCTTCGTAGAGCAATGCCCCTCGGGCGCCGGGTCGAGTCTGTGCCAGCTCTTGAGCGATCGGGACGCCCAGTGAGATGCCGGCGTACACGAGCTCGGCAGGAAGATCAGTCAGGGCTCGATCGCGCATCTCAGCGATGGCGTCGTCGCCGATGCTCTTCTTGTGCGCGAAGCCCTCCTGCATGTCGGTGAACGTGGCTCCGCCGTAGAAGTCGGGTGTGGTGACGGTATGCCCGCCCTCGCGCAGACCCGCGGCAAAGGCGAGCACCCCGTCGGTCAGCCCTTGGACGTGGTGGAACAGCACGACATCAGCCATCTCGATCTCCGTTCGCTCAGCGTGTTCTTTCGACGCCTCCGATCGTGCCCGAAAGCACCGACAACCGCGATCTGAGCCTCAGACCACCGTCGAGGTCACCGGCACGGTGTGCACGAACCCGTCGACGCGGACCTGCACGAAGAAGCGGTACTCCCCCGGCGCGTTGAACGCGGTGTGGAAGAGCAGCTCGCTGCCTTCGGACGTCACGTCGGGCGCACCCAACGGGTGTGCGTGCACGAAGGCACCGGTCTCGACGTCGAATCCGGTCAAGTGCGCGTACGACCCCAAGTACGTGCCCAGGTTGAGCACACCACCCGCACCGTCGCTCACGGTCAGGGTCATGCGCTCGTCAGAGCCCGCGGTCATCGTGCTGGGAGCTTCGATGGTCACCAGCCCGTCGTCGGCGATGCTTGTCGCAGGCACCTCCGTCGGCGTCCACTCACCAGGCACCAGGGCGCGCTCACCGAGAACGACGTGGCTGCCGTCGGGCTGGCCGGACGGCACGAACTCGGCGATCACGCGGTACCGGCCAGGGTCGGCGAGGTCGACGCGCGCAGTCCAGGTTCCGTCGTCGGCGATCGTCGGGTGGAGGTGGCGGAAGTCGGCCAGGTCGTCGCGCACGACATAGAGGTGCAGCAGCTTGGTCTGCTCCTCCTGGAAGTCGGTGACGACGTCGCCGTAGGAGTCCTCGATTCGGAAGCTGAGGTTGCCCGGCACACGTGATTTCTGCGGGAAGCTCAGACCTGTCAGGCGATAACCCCCGGCGTCGGGGGTGGTGCCGTCGCCGATCGTCGTGGCGTGAGTGTGCGGAGCAGCACCGTCGGCCGCGGGGGTCAACACCACCCTGCCCGGGTCGGAGGGCGGGTCGACGTCCCCGATGCTGCACGAACCGAGCAGCAGCATCGGAGCGGCAAGTTGGGCCACACGACGGTTCCGCATCGCTCTCGAGTGTGCCAGCGCAGACAACAGGCTCACCCGACCGTGATTTCGAGGGTGGTAACCGGATTCTCGAACTCCGAGGCGCGCAGGCTCACCTGCACCACCCAGGTGCCCGACGACGGGAGCACCGTCTCGATGGCGTAGGTGCCCGCGGCCACCGGGATGACGGCCTGCGCACCGAGGTCGACACTGTCGTCGGCTGCCCGGATGGAGACGGCTGGCTCGGCGAAGCTGTCGAGTGGTTCACCACCCTCGTCTTGCACCTGAATCGTCACGGTGTTGGGCCCGCGTCGCGCCGGCGCGACGGTGGCCAGCACCTTCGCCTCGGGGAGCAGCCCCACTGAGACTCGCGAGGCCACCGGAGCGCGCGGAGTCTCGACCTCGCGCGGCGACTGGTTCACCAGGAACCCGGTGACGCCGAGCAGCACGACGATCAATCCGGCCTCGGCCCGGACCGCCTGGCGCACGCGC
>JBAUWM010000402.1:0-1650 GCA_049583775.1 Nocardioides sp. | reverse complement strand
CCCCCGTCTCGAGCAGACCAAGGACCTCAGGATGGTCCACGACCAGCGCCCGGGCCAGGGTGAGGAGCCGGCGTCCACGCTGCGGTGGCTCGTGGCGAGCGAACCCGACCTGCGCACCGACACTGCGCTCAGAAGCGCCAGGAACCAAGCCAGCAAGCTGCGCGGTCAGCCGCGCCTGACGGGCAGCCAGCATCCCCTTGAGCCGCTCCACCTCAGCGAGCTCCTCGACGCACTCCCTCGCGGAGTCCGGAAGAACACCCGAGGGGAACATGTGTTCGATTATAGTCGAACACATGTTCTAGGGCAAGCGCCGACAAGCCTCTGTGGAACCTGAATTCAGACGACGCGACGTAGACGGCCGCGCAGGTCGCCGAGCAGGTCGAGCACAGAGTTGACCGAGACACCCGCGGTGGGGATCGCCTCGGGAGCGTTGGTCAGCCGGGCAGCCGCGGCCTCCGACGGGAGACGGACGCCAAGCTCGATCTGGTAGATCGTGTCGTCGAGAGTGAAGTCGACGTCGACGACGGTACCGGAGCGGAACTGGCCCTCGACATCGAGCAGCACCACGTCTTCTCCGAGCTCGAGGCCTCGATCAAGCGTGGTTCGCGTGTGGTGGACGACGAGCGTGCCGTCGACCGGAGGAGCGCAGGTCGGTCCGACCTTGATCAGCTCCACTGTGTGCTCCCTTGCCACCGTCATGGACATGGTGGTTACTCCTCCCCAGGTGGCCCGGTGCGGACCAATTCCTGCCTCTGCCTGGGAAAACGAGCGGCCCCACACATGGTCACGCCTTCGTGACAATGGTCTGGACCAACTCCATCGTGACACGCAGACCGCGACCTGAACAGCCCACGCGGCCTCGGCCGGCTCAGGTCTGTACTGGTTCGGACCGGGCCGCCGCCGAGTTGCGGGTCATCCGGTCGTAACGGTGGAGCAGCAGGTCAGCCAGGCGGGGCGTGGCGAAGTTGACGACCTCGCCCACCACGCCGACGGGGATGTTCCAGACCACGGGGCGGTCTTCGAGTGCGCGCACGATGGCCGCAGCCGCGCTCTCGGGCGACATCGCCCGACGCGAGGCGTACTCCTCGGTCGGGGCCACCATCGGCGTGCGCACCAGCCCGAACCGCATGTTCGTGAAGGTGATGTTGTCGCCGTAGCCCTCCCGGGCAGCGATTCGCGACCACGTGTCGAGGGCGGTCTTCGAGGCCAGGTAGGCGGCAAACTTGGGCGCCTTGATCTGCACACCCCAGCTCACGATGTTGACCACGTGGCCGAACTGCCGTTCGCGCATCGTGGGCAGCAGCCCCATCGTCAGCCGGACCGGTCCGAAGTAGTTGATGGCCATGGTGCGCTCGAAGTCGTGGAACCGGTCGTGGCTCAGGTGCAGCGAGCGGCGGATCGACCGGCCGGCGTTGTTGACGAGGTAATCGACGTGGCCGTGGTCGGCCAGCACCTGGGCCACCAGCCCGTCGATGGCCTCGTAGTCGGTGAGGTCGCAGGGATAGATGGCTGCGGCACCGCCAGCGATGCCGATCTCGGTCGCCAGCTCGGCAAGCGGCTCGGCGCGCCGCGCCACCAGGAGCACGGTGGCGCCCTGAGCGGCGACGGCTCGAGCGGCGGCAGCGCCGATCCCCGACGACGCGCCGGTGA
>JBAUWM010000401.1:0-1535 GCA_049583775.1 Nocardioides sp. | reverse complement strand
GTCCCACTCCGAGCTGCGCGACGACCATCCCCGTGGCTTGGGAGACCCGGTCACGGTGCGTCCACAGCGAGCTGCTGGTGTGCAGATCCGGCAGCTCGCCCAGAATGGCGGCCCCCACCGCGTCGGCCAAGAACTGAAGATCGGCCGACTCCAACGTGTCGCGGTGCCCGACCTCGTGGTGCACGGTCAGCACGCCGACCGTGACCGGCCCCGGCCGCATCGGGAGCGCTTGCACCTTGCCGAGGCCGAGGTCGACGGTCGCGTCGACCAGCTGCGGCCAACGGGCGCGGTGCTCGCTCAGGTCCAGGCAGTCGACGTACCTGCCGCTCCTCAGCGCCTCGAGGCTGGGGCCCTGGCCGACGAGGTCCTGGGCGTCCTCGAACCGTGCGGCCGCGGGGCTGGTCGCGCAGAGCACAGATCGGCCGTGCGTCGTCAAGCCGAGCGCGATGGCGCTGTCGCGTCCTTCGGCCACCTCGAGCACGGCGTGGCACAGACGCAGCGGCAGCGGGTGGCGCGGGGCCAGACGGGCGAGGGTGCGAGTGAGCATCAGCACGATCTCGGGCCGGTCGGTCATCACGTCCACTCTCCTGAGGTGTGCCCACCGTAGCGCGCCAGCGCATCAGCGGGGCTCGGCCCGGGCCGGGCCCCAGGTCAGGTGTGGCGTCGTCGACCGACCGAGCCGCCGCGCACGGCATCGACGAGAGCTCGTCGCACCGTCCGGGGGCGCAGGGCCGACGTCGGGGCCGCCGCGGCCTCCTGCAACCCGCCGACGATGGCGCGAGCCACCTGAGCCGGCGTGTGTGTCGGGGCCCATCCCAGCTCGGCTCGTGCTCGCCCCGGGTCGAGCAGAGGGAGGGAGAAGGCCAGGTCGAGCCAGCCGGGGTCTACCGGTTGGAGCCGGGCCGCCCAGGCGGCGCTCACCAGGGGGCGCAGGGCCGCGGAGGGCACCGGCACCAGGCGGGCCTCGAGCGCGTCGGCGATGGCCGCAGCGTCCAAGGCGCCCGCGGAGAGGTTGAACGCGCCGCCTACCTCGCTCTCGACCGCGCGCGCCACGGCCGCGGCGACGTCGTCGGCGTGCACGACCGAGATGACGAGCTTGCGACTCAGGGGCAGCAGTGGAACGTGGCTCAGCAGCTGCGCGGGGATCAAGCCCGGTAGCCCGTAGCGGAGCAGGGCGCTGCCCGCCGGGCGCTGTCCGATGATTCCGGGCCGGAAGCGGGTGATCCTGATCGTCGACTCGTACCGGTCGAGCAGCCGCTCGGCGGCCACCTTGTGCCGGCTGTACGCGGACGAGGCAATGCCGTGCGTCGGCCAGCTCTCGTCGACGGGGTCGTCACTCTGCTTGGCCGAGTAGGCGCCGACCGACGACATGTGCACGAGGTGAGGGACTCCGACCGCCACTGCGCTCTCGGCCACTAGCCGGGTCCCGCCCACGGCGAGACGCTCGAGGTAATCGAGGTCGTGAGAGGGCTGGAACCCCCATGCCAGGTGCACCACGGCGTCCGCGCCCGCCATCGCCTCGACCAGCCGCGGGG
>JBAUWM010000400.1:0-9150 GCA_049583775.1 Nocardioides sp. | reverse complement strand
GCCGCCCCCGCCGCCGCCGCCGGTCGAGGAGCCGCCTCCGCCCCCGCCGGTCGAGGAGCCGACCGAGGAGCCGCCTCCGCCACCAACCGAGGAGCCGCCGCCGTCGTCCGAAGGATCGACTCCGCCTCCGCCCGCCGGACCAGTGCCAGACCCCGTCGGGCCCGTGGCGCCGCCCGAGACCACATTTGTCGATGTGGAACCCCAGGGCTCGGATGAGGACCAGAATGTGGCTCCCACCGATCCTGCTACGGCTTCACCCTCAAGCGAACCGGCCGTGCCGCCACTGGACGGCGCGCCTGGAGATCCGACGCCGACCATGATCGCGTCAACGCCCCAGACGACGCTGTCACCGCTAGAGGTCTCCCCGCTGGTGGAGGTCTTCGTCGCGATGGCGGTACTGGTCGGGATGGCTGGTCAGGGGGGACTCGCAAGGCGTGCTGCGCACCTGCGTTCGGGGGCGGCAGCCCCCAGCAGCGCTGTGGGAGCAGTAGCTGCTTCGGCCGGCTCCGCGGCGGGGACAAGTGCCAGCGATCGTGACGACAACGACTTCGCACGCCACGTATTGGAGCGGACCGCCGCGGGTGGTCCGGGAGACCACTCCATGACTTGGCGCTTCCCCGGTCACGGAGTGGTAGACGCACTGAGCGTCTGGCTGCCCATGCGTGTCGCTCCGCACAGTCCTCTGCTGGGTCGAGTCCTCGAAGACGCCACGCAGTTCCGGGCCATGTTCGGCGCACTGTCGCTGCTGTTGCCGGTGTCAGGGCTGGTCCTGGGAGCGGCAGCCGCCGTAGAAACCGGCGCCTCGACGGTGCCGCCACCGCTGGTGCTCCTGATGCTCATCGCCGTCATCGCGATCTTCGATGCACTGGCGGGCCTGTTGGCTGGGGCAGTTTATGCCGGTGCGATCCTGTTCGCTGGCGGCTTCGTAGACACGCAACCGCCCGACACCTGGCACGGTGTTCTCGTCGTTTCTTCTGTGACGTTCGTATGGGTAGCGCTACCGCTGATCGGATCTGCGATCCGGCCGTTCCGCAGGTTGGCACCGGACTCCGCGAGACACGCGTGGGACCGTGGCGGAGACGCGCTCATCGCGGGTCTCCTGTGTGCCTGGATCACGTACAAGTTGCTGGGCTCCTTCGACAACTTCGCTGGCCAGGCAACCGGGATTCCTGAGCACGCCCGCGCGGCTTCGCTCACAGTCTTGGCAGCGGTGGTGGCGCGCGTGGTGCTAGAGGAGCTCGCTTTCCGCTTCTATCCCCAGCGTTTGGACACCGTGGAGAACGACGAGACGAAGACACCGCAGCCCACGCGGCTGGCGGCCACATCAGGCAGCTTGTTCCGGATCGGCGTGGTCTGCTTCATCGGATGGGTGTTCGTGGGCTCGGTCTGGGAGCTCTGGGTAGGCACTGCGCTCCTGACACTTCCGCTGGTGCTTGCTCCTTTCGAGGGTCGGATCGCTCGGAGTGAACTGGTGCGGCGGTTGATGCCGCAGGGCCTGGTGGAGATCCTCGTCCTGATGCTGACGGCCTTCGTGCTCATCAGCCTTCTGACGGCGGGCTCGACACCCGAGCAGGCGGTCCGACTGGGGTTCCTGGTTGCTTGCGTGCCTCCTGCGGCCATCGGTGTTCTGGGTTTGGTGGCTGGTGAATCCACGTCACCGACGCGCTCATGGCCACGCGAGTTGGTGGGGCTCGCCGTACTGGTCGCGGTGGCAATGCTGGCCCTCCAAGGTTGGGACTACTAGGGACGCAGCCGCTTTTGTTGAGGCTTCACCTACATTGGCGGTATGAGCGAAAGCCAGACGCCGACCTACGTGGAGCAGGGCAAAGAATTCGCTCGGGACATGAACTACGTGCCCGACCGGATCACCCGCGCTGCGGCCACGCCTGAGCACGGCCCGGTCAACGGAGAGTTGTGGCCGGTTGAACCCGGCCGCTACCGGCTGATCGCGGCCAAGGCGTGCCCGTGGGCTAACCGCGCGATCATCGTGCGCAGTCTGCTGGGGCTCGACGACGTGATCTCTATCGGGATGCCCGGCCCCACCCATGATCGGCGCAGCTGGACCTTCGACCTCGACCCCGGCGGTCGCGATCCGGTGCTCGGCATCGAGCGGCTGCAGGAGGCCTACTTCAAGCGCTTCCCCGACTACGAGCGCGGCATCACGGTGCCGGCGATGGTGGAGGAGTCGACCGGAAAGCTCGTCACCAACGACTTCCCCTGGATCACCCACGACTTCTTCCACGAGTGGCGCGAGTTCCACCGTGACGACGCGCCCGACCTCTGGCCGAGCGACCTCCGCGACGAGATGGAGGAAGTGATGCAGCGGGTGTTTACCGAGGTCAACAACGGTGTCTACCGCTGCGGTTTCGCCGGCTCGCAGGAGGCGTACGACGACGCCTACGACCGGTTGTGGACCGCACTGGACTGGCTCGAGGATCGGCTCGCTTCCCGCCGCTACCTGATGGGTGCGGCGATCACCGAGGCCGACGTCCGTCTCTTCACGACCCTCGCGCGCTTCGACGCGGTCTACCACGGTCACTTCAAGTGCAACCGGCAGAAGCTGGCCGAGATGCCGAACCTCTGGGGCTACGCACGCGACCTGTACCAGACTCCCGGCTTCGGCGAGACCATCGACTTCGACCAGATCAAGCGGCACTACTACGTCGTGCACACCGACGTGAACCCCTCGGGCATCGTCCCCCTCGGCCCCGACCCGGCCGCCTGGCTGGAGCCGCATTCACGCTGACCAATCGCCTCTAGGGGTCGGGTCAGCGGGGATCTAGGCTGACGTGGTGGCACACGGGCATGGGCACGGGCATGGGCACGCGGCCGGGCGCATCGCCGATCGGGTCCGGCTCCGCTGGGTGCTGATCGTGACCGCGAGCGTGCTGCTGGTCGAGCTCGTCGGCGCCTACGTCACCGGTTCGCTCGCCCTGTTGGCCGACGCCGGCCACATGGCCACCGACGCCGGGGCGGTCGTGCTGGCGCTGGGAGCCTCGTACGTCGCGTCGCTGCAGGGCAGCAAGCGATCGACGTTCGGCTACCACCGCGCCGAGGTGCTCGCCGCGCTCACCAACGCGCTCGTGCTGTTCGGCGTGTGCGCCTACCTCGCCTTCGCCGGCATCTCCCGGCTGGCTGACCCGCACGAGGTCGAGGCAGGCGCGATGGTGGTGTTCGCCGCGTTCGGTCTGGTGGCCAACGGCGTCTCGATGGTCATCCTGAACCGCGGCGACACCGGCTCGCTCAACATGCGCGGAGCCGCCAACGAAGTCTTCGCCGACCTGCTGGGTTCGCTGCTGGCGGTGACGGCGGGCGTCGTCATCCTCATCACCGACTGGCAGCGCGCCGACCCGCTCGCCTCACTGGTCATCGCCATCCTGATCGTGCCGCGAGCGTTCCTGCTGCTGCGCGACGCCGGCGTCGTGCTGCTGGAGATCGCGCCGCAGGGCCTCGATCTCGAGGACGTCGAGCACCACTTGCGCCACGTCGCGGGCGTCGTCGACGTGCACGACCTCCACGCCTGGACGATCACCAGCGGCATCCCGAGCATGTCGGCCCACGTGACCGTGACCGACGAGGCGTTGGCCGAGCGCGGCGTCGGCGCGATCCTCGACGACCTGTGTGAGTGCGTCGCTGAGCACTTCGACGTCCGGCACGCCACGTTCCAGGTCGAGCCGGTCTCGCACGAGGCCCACGAAGACCTCGGCGAGCTGCACTAGACCGTCACTTGGCGGCGTCCGCCTCGGCGGCAGCCTTGAGGTTGACCATGGTCTGCTCGAGCCCTGCTTGGGTCTTCTTGCCGAACATGGCGTTGAGCGCTGAGCTCATCACCGCACCGCAGTGGGTGAGGTCCCACGTCTCGGTCACGTCGGTACCGCCCGCGGCGTTGGGCGTGAGCTCGTAGCGCCAGCGGTGCTTGCCCATGTGCCGCCAGGCGATCAGCGCGTCCGGCTCGAACTCCACCACGCGGTTCTTGATCTTGTAGGGCGCGCCCATCTTCATGCTCATCCCGAACTCAGACCCGAGCTCGAGGCGCTCCGGCCCTGCCACCGTGCCTTGCACCGTGCCCGATCCGTCGATCCGCTGGTGCTGGCGCGGATCGCTGACGATGGCGAACACGGTGGCCGGCGGGGCCGCGATCGAGATGGATGCGGATCTGCTCTTGTCAGCCATGTCGTCAGCCTAGGGACCACCCCCACGCCGACCCGTCGCCTCGCGGGGACCGGTCAGCGTGAATCTGCCGCTGTGCTCGGGCCCCCAACAGACGGACGTCCGACTTTCGGGCTCCCAACCGGATTTCCTTGCCGTGTGCGGCCCGCGCTACGTTGAACGTCATCCGAATGTGTCCCGGGTCACACTGCTCGCCACCCCTGTGCAGTCAGCCCGAGACGCGGACAAGCCACCCGGCCGCGGCGATCCCGCACCCCGGGCGACCAGAAGGAGCGCACCCCGTGGACTCACCTGTTGACCCGCTGGCCAACGTCTTCGGGGCTGCTGGCCCCGCGCAGCACGACGGTGGACCAGACCTCGTCCAGCTGCTGACACCTGAGGGTGAGCGCCTCCACCGCGACGACTACGACCTCGACTTCGGCGCCGAGCAGCTGCGCGGCTTCTACCGCGACATGGTCCTGACCCGGCGCATTGACGTCGAGGCCACCGCGCTGCAGCGCCACGGCGAGCTCGGGCTGTGGGCCCAGCTGCTCGGCCAGGAGGCTGCTCAGATCGGCGCCGGCCGCGCGCTCCGCCCCCAGGACTACGTGTTTCCCACCTATCGCGAGCACGGAGTGGCCTACGTGCGCGGGGTTGACCCGCTCAAGCTGCTCGGCATGTTCCGCGGCGTCGACCACGGCTCGTGGGATCCCGCCGAGTTCAACTTTGCCCAGTACACGATCGTCATCGGCGCCCAGACCCTGCACGCCACCGGCTACGCCATGGGCATGCAGCGCGACGGCGTGGTCGGCACCGGTGATCCCGAGCGCGACGCCGCGGTGGTCGCCCACTTCGGCGATGGCGCCAGCAGCCAGGGCGACGTCAACGAGGCCTTCATCTTCGCCGCGTCCTACAACGCACCGGTCGTGTTCTTCTGCCAGAACAACCAATGGGCGATCAGTGAGCCCTTCGAGCGGCAGAGCCGGGTGCCGCTGTTCAAGCGCGCGGCCGGGTTCGGCTTTCCCGGCGTCCGCGTCGACGGCAACGACGTGATGGCCACCTATGCCGTCATGCAGGCCGCGCTGCAGCATGCCCGCGATGGTCAGGGACCGATCCTGGTCGAGGCCTTCACCTACCGGATGGGTGCGCACACCACTACCGACGACCCCACCCGCTACCGCCTCAACGACGAGCTCGAGCGCTGGAAGCTCAAAGACCCGATCGCCCGCATCGAGGCCTACCTGCGCCGCAACGGGCTGGTCGCCGACGGCTTCGTCGAGGACGTCGCCGCCGAGGCCGACGCCCTCGGCCACACTCTGCGCGAGGGCTGCAAGGCGCTGCCGGACCCGGCGCCACTGAGCCTCTTCGACAACGTCTACGCCGACATGCCCGACGAGCTGATCGCCCAGCGCGACGGGTATGCCGCCTACCTCGGGACCTTTGAGGAGGCCCGGGCATGACCACCCCCGCAGGCGCTGCCGCCCCCACCAAGATCACCCTTGCCAAAGGCCTCAACCAAGGTCTGCGCAAGGCGATGGAGAACGACGCCAAGGTCCTGATCATGGGTGAGGACGTCGGCAAGCTCGGCGGCGTCTTCCGCATCACCGACGGCCTGCAGAAAGACTTCGGCGAAGACCGCGTCATCGACTCGCCGCTGGCCGAGTCGGGCATCGTCGGCACCGCTGTCGGCCTCGCGATGCGCGGCTACCGGCCCGTCGTCGAGATCCAGTTCGACGGGTTCGTCTACCCCGCCTACGACCAGATCGTGTGCCAGGTCGCCAAGATCCACTACCGCAGCCGCGGCAAGACCAAGATGCCGATCGTCATCCGCATCCCGTACGGCGGCGGCATCGGGGCGGTCGAGCACCACAGCGAGTCACCCGAGGCACAGTTCGCCCACACCCCCGGCCTGAAGGTGGTCACCTGCTCCAACCCGGTCGACGGCTACTGGATGATCCAACAGGCGATCGCGTGCGATGACCCGGTGGTCTTCCTCGAGCCGAAGCGGCAGTACCACTCCGACAAGGCCGAGCTCGACGAGACGGCCACCCCCGACCCGCTGTTCAGCTCGCGTGTCGTGCGCCGCGGCAGCGACGCGACCCTGCTCGCCTACGGGCCGACGGTGCGCACCTGCATGAAGGCCGCCGATGCGGCGTCCGGTGAAGGTCGCTCGCTCGAGGTGATCGACCTGCGCACGCTCTCGCCACTCGACCTGGCTCCGGTCTATGACTCCGTGCGCCGGACCGGCCGCGTGGTCGTCGTCCATGAGGCGCACGTGAACCTCGGCGTCGGCTCTGAGGTGGCGGCCAGGATCAGCGAAGAGTGCTTCTACTCGCTGGAGGCGCCGGTGCTGCGCGTGGGCGGGTTCGACACGCCCTACCCGGCGTCGCGGATCGAGGAGGACTTCCTCCCTGATCTCGATCGGGTGCTCGATGCCGTCGACCGCAGTCTTCAGTTCTGAGGGGACAGACGATGCCTGAATACTTGCTGCCCGACGTGGGCGAGGGCCTGACCGAGGCCGAGATCGTGACGTGGAAGGTCACGGTCGGCGACACCATCGCCATCAACGACGTGGTGGTCGAGATCGAGACCGCGAAGTCGCTGGTCGAGCTGCCATCGCCCTACGCGGGCGAGGTGACCGCCCTGCTGGTCGCCGAGGGTGACACCGTCGAGGTCGGCACCCCGATCATCGTGATCGGCGAACCCGTCGCGGCTGACTCCGCGCCCGCGATGGAGATCGACCTCTCCAACCCTGCGGCCAGCGGCGGCAGCGAGGGCGAGAGCCTGGTAGGCCGCAACAAGGCCGACCGCGGCGCCGTCCGTCGTGCCCGGACTACGCCCGGGGCAGCCGCAACACAGCGCCAGGCCCAGGCCGCGTTCGAGCCGGGCACCGTGCCACCCGTCGTCGATGCCCCTGACGTCGAGCTGGCGGTGCCGGCGGTATCGGCTTCGCAGCCGGTGGGCGACGTGCGCGTTCTGGCCAAGCCGCCAGTGCGCAAGCTCGCCAAGGACCTCGGCGTCGACCTGACCTCACTCGTCGCCACTGGTCCGAACGGGACGGTGAGTCGCGCCGACGTCGAGGGTGCTTCGAGCGGGGTTTCGAGGCCGCTCGCCCCTCCGGCGGCCGCAACCACCGAACGCGAGACGCGCGAGCCGGTCAAGGGCGTGCGCAAGATGATGGCTGGCGCCATGGTGCAGTCGGCGTTCTCGGCACCGCATGTGACCGAGTGGGTCACCCTCGACTGCACCGCCACCGTCGAGCTGGTCGAGCGGTTGCGATCGCGGCGTGAACTGCGCGACCTCAAGGTCTCTCCGCTGTTGGTGCTCGCCAAGGCCGTGCTGCTCGCAGCCAAGCGCGCGCCAGAGATCAACTCCTGGTGGGACGACGCCGCGCAGGAGGTCGTCTACCGCCACTACGTGAACCTCGGTATCGCCGCCGCGACGCCGCGCGGGCTCGTCGTCCCGAACATCAAGGATGCCGACCAGCTCGCGCTCCCCGAGCTGGCCCAGGCTCTCGGCGAGCTCACCGCCACCGCGCGCGAGGGCCGCACCCAGCCGGCCGAGATGTCGGGCGGCACGTTCACGATCACCAACGTGGGCGTCTTCGGGGTCGATGCCGGCACCCCGATCATCAACCCGGGAGAGTCGGCGATCCTCTGCTTCGGCGCGATCCGCAAGCAGCCGTGGGTGGTCACCCGCGGCGGCGTCGACGAGATCGTGCCGCGGCACGTCACCACGCTGGCGCTCTCGTTCGACCACCGTCACGTCGACGGCGAGAAGGGATCGCGGTTCCTCGCCGACGTCGCCTCGATCCTCGAGGACCCCGCCTCCGCGCTCCTCTTCTGAACGCCGAGGCGGCGCAAGTTGAAGCCGACTCGGCTCAGACGTTGACCGGGCCGACTTCCCAGCCCTCGGGCGAGATGGGGTGCAAGATCGCGTCGGTGCCGCCGTCGACGATCAGGCACGAGCCGACGATCAGCGAGGCGGCGTCCGAGAGCAAGAACGCGATGGGCGCGGCAATCTCTTCTGGACGGCCGTCGCGTCCGATCGCGGTCGGGTAGCTGTCCCCGAGCGGACCGAACACCGGGTCGGCGGCCATCTCGGCGGTCATCGCTGTGGCCACCTTGCCGGGAGCGACCGAGTTGAGCCTGATGCCGGCGCCGATCCACTCCGGTTTGATGCCCTCGCGGCGTGCCCACCAGGCCAGCGCTGCCTTGGAGGCCGGGTAGACCATCACCGCCTCGAGCGGAGCCGCGAGTGAGCGAGCCTCGGCCTCGTCCTCACGCAGGCACGCCGCTGCGGGGTCGACCGCCCAGCCGGGCATGCCGGTGATGGAGTTCGAGGCCAGAAAGACCACGCAGGCACCGTGCGCCGCGGCCAGCTGGGGCTGCAGACCACGCGCCAGGGCGATCGCGCCGAAGAAGTTCACCGACATCAGCAGTTCGGGGTCGGTGCCAGTGAACCCGCCGATGCCCGCGGCCGGAACGAGCCCGTGCACCACGTCGGTCAGCGCCTGCACTCCCGCCACGGCTGCGTCGCGCCCGGCCACCGAGCTCAGGTCGGCGACGACGTCGGCCTCGTGCCGGTCGACCGTGATCACTCGGTCGCCCTGGGCTCGCAGGTGCTCGGCGGTGGCGCGTCCGATGCCGCTGGCGGCACCACTGACGACGAAAGTCTTCACCGGCCGAACACTAGAACAGGTTCTAGTCCGCCACCAGGTCAGACGTAGCGCTGCGCCCGGTCGGACGGCGAGCCGGCCCCCGATCGCAGGAGCGAGGCCAGCTCGTGCTCGAGCACCGCACCTACCCGTTGGCAGAATGACTCGGGCTCGTCGGCGGCGTCGGGTCGCTCGGAGACGATCCGGTCGACCACCCCGAGTCGGTGCAGATCGATGGCCCGCACCTGCTGCTGCCGCGCCATCTCGGGGGCGTGGTCGAGGTCGCGGTACACGATCGCGCTCGCTCCCTCGGGCGGCAGCGGCGAGAGCCACGCGTGCTGGGC
>JBAUWM010000399.1:0-3756 GCA_049583775.1 Nocardioides sp. | reverse complement strand
CCGAACCAGATCACCGCGACGCTGGCGACGTTCACCACCAGCATCACGAGCGGGAACATCGTGGCCATCCAGCGTCCGGCACGGATCGCGACGTCGGTGAGGTCCTGGTTGGCCTGCTCGAACCGCTCGGCCTCGTGCGGCTCCCGGACAAACGCCCGCACGACGCGAATGCCGGTGATCTGCTCGCGGAGCACCCGATTGACCTCGTCGATGCGGCCCTGCATCAGCCGGAAGCTCGGCACCATCCGCGAAATCACGAAGCCGACGGCGAGGAACAACGCCGGCACCACGACCGCGAGGATCCAGCCGAGGCCTGCGTCCTCGCGCAGCGCCATGATGACGCCGCCGATCATCATGATCGGCGAGGACGCCGCAATGAGGCACGCCATCAGCACCAGCATCTGCACTTGCTGCACGTCGTTGGTGCCGCGCGTGATCAACGAGGGCGCCCCGAACTGCTGTACCTCACGGGCCGAGAACGTGCCGACCCGATGGAACAGGTCGTCGCGCAGGTCGCGACCGAACGACATTGCCGTGCGGGCTCCGAACCACGCTGCCCCGACGCTAGCGATGATCTGAGCCACCGAGACGATGAGCATGATGCCGCCGAGGCGCAGGATCGTTTCGGTGTCGCCGAGAGCGATGCCTTCATCGATGATCCGCGCGTTCAGGCTGGGGAGGTAGAGCATCGCGAGAACGCTCACGAACTGGAGGCCCGCTACGGCACCCAGCAGCCGCCGGTAGGGCTGGAGCCGTTCGCGCAGCAGTCGGATCAGCACGAGGCCTCCTGGGTGGCAGGCGCAGCCAGTCCGTAGAGGACAGCGTCGACGATCTGGTCGGGAGTGAGCAGGCGACCATCGGCGATCTGCTGGTGGCTGCCGGCGAACGCCAGCAGTCGGAGCACGTGCACGAAGTGGTCGACCGGGACGGCGAGCGTCTCGGCGTCCTCGCCGACGAGATCGATGATCAGTCGCTCGAGCCTGGCCCGCCACTCGACGGCGGCCTCGTGGTCGTGGTCGGGCGGACCCACCAGCCCTACCTGTCGCATCAGGTAAAACGTGGCCCGGAAGCGCTGCTGCAGCACCCCGACAAGCGCCAGCAGCCGTTCGCGCAGAGGCAGGGTGGGGTCGATCTCGGCGATCCGGTCGACGACGGCGCCGGGCTCGAACGCCCGCCTGATGGCCGCGTCGACCAACTCTTCCTTGGTGGCGAAGACGCGGAAGATGGTGCCCTCGGCGACCCCGGCCGCGGCCGCGATCTGCCGCGTGGTGACGGCACGGCCGTGCTCGCGCAGCAGTTGCAGGGTGACGTCGATCAGCGACTGGCGCCGATCATCCGGCGCCATCGCCCGGGCTCGTGGACTCATGATGGCAGCGTAAGTGAGTGAGCGCTCACTCACAAATGACATCTGGATCTGGGTACCCGCACTCACGCCACTAGTGGCGGGGAGCAGCACTTGATGGTCGGCGAGTCTTCCTGAGCTGCCTCTAGGGCGCGAGCCGCTCGATCGACCATCCGATGCCGTCGCGCCGGTAGACCAGCCGATCGTGCATCCGACCTGGGCGGCCCTGCCAGAACTCGACGGCATCGGGGCGCACGAGGTAACCGCCCCACTCGTCGGGCACCGGCACGTCGGCGTCCGCGTAACGCGCCTCGACCGCTGCGTAGTCCTCGGAGAGTTGGGCACGACCGACGACCGGGCGCGACTGGCGCGAGGCCCAGGCACCCATCTGTGAGCCGCGAGGCCGCACGGCGAAGTAGGCCTCCACGTCGGCGCGGGGCAACAGTTCGACCACCCCGTCGACCCGCACCTGCCGTTCGAGCGGATGCCACGGAAACAGCAGTGCGCACCGGGGATTGGCGGCCAGCTCGACACCCTTGCGCGAGCCGGTGTTGGTGAAGAACCGCCAGCCATCAGGGCCGAAGCCCTTCAGCAGCACCATCCGGGACGACGGCACTCCGGCGTCCGACGCGGTGGCCAGCACCATGGCGTTCGGCTCGTGCAGGCCTGCCGCACGCACCTCGCCGAACCAGCGCTCGAACATCGCGTACGGGTCAGCCAGCAGGTCACTCTCGGCCAGTCCTCCGGCGGCGTACTCCTCGCGCAGGGCGGCGATCTGCAGACGGTCGTGCTCGTCGGTCATGCCTCGACCCTAGTGTCGGAACTGACACGCTCTCGGCCGGATTTCGGCGTGCGGCAGAATGCCGGTCGGGGTACTCCCGACCGGAGGGCCTCTTCACCAGCATCTCGACAAAGGAGCAGGGTGCGCATGACCGAGGTACACCACGGACTAGAGGGCGTCGTCGCGTTCGAGACCGAGATCGCCGAGCCCGACAAGGAAGGGTCTGCACTCCGTTACCGCGGCGTCGACATCGAGGACATCGTCGGCCGCGTGCCCTTCGAGAACGTCTGGGGCCTGCTGATTGACGGCAGCTACACCCCGGGCCTCGCGCCGGCCGAGCCCTACAACCTGCCGGTGCACACCGGTGACGTGCGGGTCGACGTCCAGGCTGCGGTCGCGATGCTCGCGCCGGCCTTCGGTTTCGGTCAGACGTACGACATCTCTGACGAACAGGCCCGTGAAGACATCGGGCGGCTCGCGGTGATGGTGCTCTCCTATGCCGCGCAGTCGGCCCGAGGCATCACCCAGACGGTCGTGCCGCAGAAGGTGGTTGACGAGGGCCACACCCTCGCCGAAAAGTTCCTGATCCGTTGGAAGGGCGAGGCCGACCCCAAGCACGCCCACGCGATCGACGCCTACTGGAGCAGCGCAGCCGAGCACGGCATGAACGCCTCCACGTTCACGGCCCGGGTCATCACCTCCACCGGTGCCGACGTCGCCGCAGCCTTCTCTGGCGCGATCGGCGCCATGAGCGGCCCCTTGCACGGTGGCGCTCCCGCCCGCGTGCTCACCATGATCGAGGCGGTCGAGAAGTCGGGCGACGCCACGGCGTACGTGAAAGGCCTGCTCGACTCCGGCGAACGACTGATGGGCTTCGGTCACCGCGTCTACCGCGCCGAGGACCCCCGCGCACGGGTGCTGCGGCGCACAGCCAAGGAGCTCAACGCCCCGCGCTACGCCGTGGCCGAGGCCCTCGAGCAAGCCGCCCTCAAGGAGCTGCGCGAGCGGCGTCCCGACCGCGTGCTCGAGACCAACGTGGAGTTCTGGGCAGCCATCGTGCTCGACTTCGCCGAGGTGCCCGCAAACATGTTCACCTCGATGTTCACGTGTGCTCGCACCGGCGGTTGGTCGGCGCACATCCTCGAGCAGAAGCGCACCGGTCGACTGATCCGGCCTTCCGCGATCTACACCGGTCCGCCCTCGCGCAAGGCCGACGAGGTCGACGGCTGGAACGCCGAGTGGGCCAAGTAGTCCTGGCTCCTGCTGCTGATGCCGAGTCGGCGCGTCTGACGCGCCGGCTCGGCGCATTTTTCGTAAGCACATGCGTCGAGTGGGCGTGATGGGTCGTCCGAGGCTGCGCACCGAGCGGATCAGGCTCGACCCCTTGACGGTCGAGCACACCGAGCTGCTGGTTGAGCTCGACTCTGATCCTGACGTGCTTCGCTACATCTTCGGACGGGCCCTATCGCGCGACGAGGTGGTCGACGTCTGGATGCCACGGCGCACGCGCACCGAGGCCGACGCCCGGGGCATCGGTTTCTGGGTTGGCTGGCACGACGGCGACTTCCTCGGCTGGTGGTGCCTCAGCCTCGACGACGCGGACGTCGACGCGGCCGAGCTCGGCTACCGACTC
>JBAUWM010000398.1:0-2608 GCA_049583775.1 Nocardioides sp. | reverse complement strand
GGCGTCCAGTCGGCGCAAGCTTGAGCCGACTCAGCGCCAGGGAACGCGGGGGCGCCCGATCTTCGACCCGGCCGGAACCAGTGCGCTGAAGCCGAAGGCTGCGGCGACGAGCGCGAGGCCGAGGGGCGTGCCCCAGTCGACGGCGAAGCGCACCCAGTCGCGCCCGTTGATGAACGTGAAGACCACGTCGTCGTCCTTGAAGTGGAACAGGCCCCAAGCTGCAGCCAGCAACACGTTGACCAAGCCAGCGCCCAGGCCGGCGATCGCTCCGGCAAGTGGCCAGAACGCACCACGGCGCAGCGCCGAGAGGGCGAAGCCCGCCACTGTGAAGAACGCGACCGCCTGCACGGTGTAGATCACGAAGTAGCGCAGCGTCGGATACTCGATGCCGAACTGGTCCATGGCCAGGAGCCTAGGCTCCCTCAGCCGCGCACACCCTCATTCGACGTGGTGGCGGCGCAGTCCGTAGGTGAGTCCGTCGACGAGAGCGCCCCACGACGCCTCGATCACGTTGTGCCCCACACCCACGGTGATCCACGACGACGCGCCGTCGGTGGTCTCGATGAGGACGCGGGTGATGGCGTCGGTGCCGTGACCCTGGTCGAGGATCCGCACCTTGTAGTCGATCAGCTCGAACTTCGCGACCTCGGGATAGGCCTGCACGATCGCCGAGCGGAGCGCGGAGTCGAGCGCATTGACCGGTCCGTTCCCCTCGCCGGTCACGACGTAGCGCACACCTCCCGCGACCAGCTTCACGGTCGCTTCGGATACGGCTTCGTCGCCCGCGCCCCGGTTGGTGAGCGTCTCGGTGATCACGCGCCACGACTCGGTCTCGAAGTAGGACGGACGACGTCCCTCGACCTCCTCGACCAGCAGCAGCTCGAACGACGCATCGGCCGCTTCAAACGTGTAGCCGCGCTGCTCGAGCTCCTTGACCCGCGCGGTGACCCGCGTGACCAGCTCGCGATCGCCCGAGAGATCGAAGCCGAGCTCCTTGCCCTTCAGCTCGATCGAGGCGCGACCAGCCATGTCGGACACGAGCAGCCGCATGTCGTTTCCGACGCCGACCGGGTCCATGTGCTGGTAGAGGTTGGGGTCGACCTTGATGGCGCTGGCGTGCAGTCCGGCCTTGTGCGCGAACGCAGACGTGCCGACGTAGGGCTGACGCGAGGCGGGTGGAAAGTTGGTCACGTCGGCGACGGCGTGCGCGATCCGGGTCGAGTCGCGGAGCAGACCCTCGGGCAGCACCGTGCGGTCGAGCTTGAGCTCGAGGTTGGCTACGACGGAGATCAGGTCAGCGTTTCCGGTGCGCTCGCCGTAGCCGTTGATGCAGCCCTGCACGTGCGTGGCGCCGGCATCGACGGCCGCCAAGGTGTTGGCGACGGCACAGCCGGTGTCGTTGTGGCAGTGGATGCCGACCCGCACGCTGGTGGTGTCGATGACGTCGTGCACGACGTCGGAGACCCAGGGCGGGAGCATGCCGCCGTTGGTGTCGCACAGGGCGATCACCTCGGCACCGGCGTCATAGGCGGTGCGAAGCACCTCGAGGGCGTAGTCGCGGTTGGCGCGGTAGCCGTCGAAGAAGTGCTCGGCGTCGAGGAACACCTGCTGGCCCTCAGCCTTGAGGTGACTCACCGTGTCGCGGATCATCTCGAGGTTCTCCGCGAGCGTCGTGCGCAGCGCGAGCTCGACGTGCCGGTCGTGCGACTTGGCCACCAGTGTCACCACACCGGCCCCACTGTCGCGCAGCGCGGCCACCTGCGGGTCGTCAGCAGCGCGGATCCCCGCCTTGCGCGTGGCGCCAAAGGCCGCGAGGCGGGCGTGCTTGAGGTCGAGCTCGGAGGCCGCGCGACGGAAGAACTCGGTGTCCTTGGGGTTTGCCCCGGGCCAGCCTCCCTCGATGAACCCCACGCCGAGCCCGTCGAGGTGGCGGGCAATGTTCAGCTTGTCGGCGACGGAGAGGTTCAGGCCCTCTTGCTGTGCGCCGTCGCGCAACGTGGTGTCGTAGACGTGGAACGCGCCGTGCAGGTCCATCGGATCGCTTTCTGGGGCAGACAACTGGGCAACAAAAAAACCTCCCGGCGAACGAGAGGTTGGCGCATCGAGCAGGGCTCGACGCGCTAGGCAATGATGATGCGGTGCTGAGTTGTGTGGTGAGGCACAGCTCCATAGTGCCACGCCAGCTGCGCCACGAACATCGGTTCCACGATCCGGGCTCGCCGGTCAGCGGGCGTCGGTGAACGGCTGATCGACGAACGGCGTCCAGCTCACGCCGCGCGCCTCGACCCACAGGCCCGTCGCGGCCGCCAGTCCGAGCAGCAGCGTCAGGGTGAGTAGCCACCACCCGGTGCTGCGACTCAACGGCACGACCAGACGTCCGACCGGCCCCCGCACGCGTCGTCCTCCCGGACCCCACCACAGCGATCCGACCAGCACCAGACCGCTCACGAACAGCGTGACTTCTACCGCGGTCGCGACGGCGTAGCAGAGCAGCGCCGCAGCGACCGCCAGCCCTGCGCTCCACAGCACCAACATCGCCGTACTGGCGAGCGACTGAAGGAAGTGCCACGGGGTGTGCAACAGCAGTTGGGCGCCGTCGTACCAACGC
>JBAUWM010000397.1:0-1794 GCA_049583775.1 Nocardioides sp. | reverse complement strand
GATGTGGGCACGGGTGGTTCCACGGGTGAGGCCGATGATGAGGCCGCGGGCGTGGGGGTCCCAGTGCGGGGCGCCGAGGCCAGTCAGCGCCGGCACGAAAACGACTCCGTCGCTCGAAGAAACGGTCGCCGCGATGGCCTGGGTCTCGGCTGCTGAGCCAACGATCTGGAGTCCGTCGCGCAACCACTGGACCGCAGCGCCGGTGACGAAGATCGACCCCTCGAGGGCGTAGGTGAGCTCACCGGAGGGGGAGCGCCAAGCGGCCGTCGACAGCAGGCCTGCGTCCGAACGCTCGAGGGTGGTGCCGGTGTTGGTGAGGATGAACGACCCGGTGCCGTACGTGCACTTGGAGTCACCCACGTCGAAGCAGGTCTGCCCGAAGAGGGCTGATTGCTGGTCGCCAGCGATGCCGGCGATCGGCAGGTCGAGATCGAGGAACGAACGCGGATCGGTGACCGCTAGCTCGCCCCAGTTGGGCACGAGTTCGGGCAGCGCATCGCGCGGAACATCGAACAACCCGCACAATTCGTCGCTCCAGTTGCCCTGCGCTAGATCGAACAGCAGAGTGCGCGAGGCGTTGGAGACGTCGGTGATGTGTTCGAGCCCGCGCGTCATCCGGGCGATCAGGTAGGAGTCGACAGTGCCGATTGCGTAGCGCCCCGACTGAACTAGGGCCCAGGTGTGGGGCTCGTGCTCGGCGAGCCACATCAACTTGGTGCCCGAGAAGTACGGGTCGAGACGAAGCCCGGTCAGCTCAGTGACGCGCTCCTCGTGCCCGGCCTCGCGCAACCGGGAGCAGATGTCGGCGGTGCGTCGGTCCTGCCACACGATCGCGCGGCGCGGTGAGCCGAGCGTCTCGCGATCCCACAGCAGAACCGTCTCTCGCTGGTTGGTGATGCCGATCCCAGTGAGCTCGGTGGCGTCGGTCAGCTTGAGCACGTCGCGGGTGGCCTCGAGCGTGGCCTGCCAGATCTCCTCGGGGGAGTGCTCGACCCAGCCTGGCTCAGGGAAGTGCTGGGCAAACTCCTGGTAGCCCTTGGCGACGATGTCGCAGGTGTCAGAGACGATGACGGCCGTGACGCCAGTGGTGCCGGCATCGATCGCCAGGATGCTCATGCGCGTTCTCCGCGGACGATCCCAAGCACCCGTTGGTCGATCCAGGCCAGGTCGTCAGCGACGCGCATCTCGTAGTTCTCGGTGCCGACCCAGGTGAGGAAGTCGGGATGACCCTGCGCGGCGGCGAAGGCGTCGAGCTCAGCCCGGAGCGCGGGGTCGACGGCGACCTGCTCCTCTGGGGTCGAGGCGGTGAGGTAGAGCTCGTTGAGGGCGAGCAGGCGCTCGAGCTCGAGAATCGGCATGGCGTGGTCATCGACCCGCAGGTCGACGGCGATGTCGTCGCGCCCGTCGTACCCAGCTTCCTCGCGGACCACGAGGAGCGCCGCCGACTGGCGCCCGCGCTTGTCGCCCCCCGCGCCGTCGCCAGCCACGAGCACATCGACGAGGCGCTGGGCGAACGGCAGGTCGCCCCCGGCCAGCCAGGCCGCCTCCATCGCTTCCACGACCTCGTGACCGGCCAGGCAGTTTCCCTGGATGGCGTACCCGCTGCCGTCGGCTCCAGTCACCCCACCAGCCCAGTCGATGCACGCCGACCCGGTGTGCGACGCCGCGCCGCCGTCGACGTCAACCAGACCCACTTGACGATGATCGCGCCCGTCGTCCTCCTCGAGCAGCCGCTGCAGCGCGACCGACGCCGTCGCGCCCTCGTCGAGGTGGGACAGCGCCAACCCCTTGTAG
>JBAUWM010000396.1:0-1545 GCA_049583775.1 Nocardioides sp. | reverse complement strand
GCCACGGATGGCTGGTTCGTCGAGGTCGCCGGACTCAGCGAGCTGGTCCGAGGAACACAGGCGACGCTCTCGTCGGCCAGGCCGCGTTCCTAGCGATGCCATCGCTACGCGCCTCGCGTCTGGAAGTCGACCAAGTACTTACATGCGTTCTGGTCGGCATGTAAGTTCAGGTCATGAACCATTCCCGTCGTTCCCAAGAAGAGCGCTCGGCGTCGACTCGGCTGTTGTTGTTGGACGCCACCGTCACCTGTCTGGTCGAACGAGGATATTCCGGCACCACGCTTGCTGCGGTAGCCGAGCAGGCTGGCGTCTCCCGAGGAGCACAGCTGCACCACTACGGCACTCGTGATCGTCTCGTCACGGCTGCTGTCGAACACCTGGCGCAGAGGCGACTCGATGAGGTCCGCGCCAAGGTGGTCGGTTTGGCGGACGATGTTGACAGGCCACGTCAAGCCCTGGACCTGCTGGCAGGGGCCTTGTCCGGGCCGTTGTACGCCGCGACCTTGGAGCTCTGGGTGGCTGCGCGTTCGGACACGATGCTGCGCGAGGCGTTGTTGCCGGTGGAGCAGCGGGTCACCGCTGCCCTGACCGGATTGTGCCGCCGCTTCATCGTCGACGATGCCCTTCTGGCGCAGTTGACCCTTGATGTCGTCCTTGGTCGGGGTGTCGGCGGGCTGCTCGTGCCGTTTTCGCCGACGCGACAGCGCAAGGCCCTGGACGCGTGGGCGTCGCTGTTGGCCGACAGGCTGGCGGCGCACCGATGAATGACACGTACCCGTCGGGGGTGGGTCCTGCGACTGCAGCTAAGGACGACGAGTGTCTGCCACCGCACGCCCAGGACTGTTTGGGCTGTGGGCCGGGTAACCCCCACGGCCACCATTTGCAGGCCCGTCGCAGCGGTGAGGGTGTTGATGCCCAGCATGTGTTCGACAAGCGGCACGTCGGTGCCCCCGGTATCGCACACGGGGGAGCCGTCGCGACCGTGGTCGACGACCTGTTCGGCTTCCTGCTATACGTGGTCGGCGAGCTGGCCGTGACCCGCAACCTAAACGTCGAATATCTCGCTCCGGTCCGGCTCGGGGTGCCCTACCAGTGTCAGGCAGAGCTCGCCCAAAGAGAGCGGCGGAAACTTTTCATGAACGCGCGGGTTAAGGACCAGGGTGGCTTGGTGGTGGTGACCGCGCGGGCACTGTTCCTCACCGTTGACGTCGCACACTTCGGCGACGAAGGCGCGGCGACTTTCGACATGCTGAGGAGGCGGTGAGTATGGAGACGCGGCCTGCCGAGCAACTGTTGGTCGACGTGCTGCTCACCGACCACGGTCCGTGCGGGCCCTACGACGCCTACCGACGTCTACGTGAACTTGCCCCCGTCCTGGTGACAACCTCGGGCGCTCTGGTGCTGACGCGCTACGACGACTGCGCCGCAGCACTGCGCGACCCGGCTTTGGGCAAAGCCGACGAGTCGCTAGGCTTCCGGTTGTCGGAGGTTCCCGAAGAGCTTCAACGCAGGGCGATGCAACGATTTCGCCGCACGATGCTGTTC
>JBAUWM010000395.1:0-5202 GCA_049583775.1 Nocardioides sp. | reverse complement strand
CGCGTGGCCGACCGGGTGGGCCCCCAGCCGCCGCGAGTGACGCGGCGCCGCACGGCGCGCGGCGAAGGCGATGTTCCCACGGCGGAGGTCGAGACCGATCTCACGACCGCGAGCGATGCGCCGGTCGAAGCCATCAGCGCTGAATCGAGCGACGAATCCAGTCAAGCGAGCCGGCCGGCGCCTGCTGCCGATGAGGGAGAAGACGCCACGGAGTCACGCCCGCGGGCCCCCGGCCGCTACAGCGCCCTCGCGGTCGGCCTTGCCGTGGGCCTCTTCCTCTACGGCGCGGGCTGGGCCGGTATCGGCACGTGCCGAGGGATCGCCTCAGACGGCTGCGAGACGGTGCCGAGCGTGCTGATCTTCGTGGTCATGGGCCTGGTCGGTGTCGCTGCTGGCGCAGGGCTGCTGAACCTGGTGGGCGTGCCCGACCCGGCGAGCACCAGCCTGTTCGCGGTGTCGTTCGCGTCGCTGATCGCGTTCCTGTTCTTGACCGACGACCTCGACACGTGGCCGATGGCGCTGATCGTCCCGGGCATGGGAGCGATCGCGTTCTTCCTGTCCTGGTGGCTGACGACCTCGTGGACCGAGGCCGACAGCGTCTGAACCGCAACCTCAGCGCTGAACGAGCAACTCAGCGATCTGCACCGTGTTGAGGGCAGCGCCCTTGCGCAGGTTGTCGTTGGAGATGAAGAGCGCGAGTCCGCGGTTGCCCTCGACACCTTCGTCCTGGCGGATCCGGCCGACGAACGACGGGTCCTGGCCGGCCGCCTGGAGCGGGGTCGGGACGTCGCTCAGCTCGACACCCGGGGCTGCCGCGAGCAGTTCGCGAGCTTGGGCAACGGTGATCGGCTCGGAGAACTCGGCGTTGATCGCCAACGAGTGGCCGGTGAAGACCGGCACGCGCACGCAGAGACCCGAGACGCGCAGGTCGGGGATGCCGAGGATCTTGCGCGACTCGTGGCGCAGCTTCTGCTCTTCGTCGGTCTCGAACAAACCGTCGTCGACGATGGATCCCGCCATCGGCAGCACGTTGTAGGCAATGGTGCGCACGTACTTCGAGGGCTCGGGGAACGTGACGGCCTGACCGTCGTACGCGAGCTCGCGCGCCTTGTCGCCGCCGGCGGCGATCTGCGAGGCGAGCTCCTCGACGCCGGCCACACCCGAGCCAGAGACCGCCTGGTAGGTCGAGGCGATCAGCCGCACCAGCCCGCCGGCGTCATGCAACGGCTTGAGCACCGGCATGGCAGCCATGGTGGTGCAGTTCGGGTTGGCGATCAGGTGCTGCTTCTCACCGGAGAACGCGAGCTCGATGTCGCCCGGGTTGACCTCGGAGACGACGAGCGGGATGTCGGGGTCCTTGCGGAAGGCCGACGAGTTGTCGACCACGACCACGCCCTTCTCGGCGAAGATCGGGGCGAGGGCGCGCGAGGTGGTGGCACCGGCTGAGAACAAGGCGATGTCGAGGCCCGTGGGGTCTGCGGTGGCGGCATCCTCGACCGTCACCTCGCCACCCGCGTAGGGAAGCACCGTGCCCGCCGAGCGGGCCGAGGCGAAGAACCTGATCTCTTCGGCCGGGAAGTTGCGCTGCTCGAGGATCTGGCGCATTGCGACGCCGACCTGCCCCGTGGCGCCGACGATGCCGATGCGTGCGCCGGTCATGAGCGACCTCCCCGGCATCCAGTCGGGGTCACCGCGGCCGCGTTCGCACAGGAGCGGAGCGGGAGAGCGAAGACCGTCGTGGGTTGAATCATTTGCCGCTACCCCCGTAGACGACCGCCTCGACCTCGGTGGCGTCGAGGTCGAACGCGGTGTGTGTGGCGACCACCGCCGCGTCGACGTCGTCCTCGGAAACGACGACCGAGATCCGGATCTCGGAGGTGGAGATCATCCCGATGTTGACGCCAGCCGCCGCCAGGCAGGTGAAGAACTTGGCGGTGACGCCCGGGTGCGAGCGCATGCCCGCACCGATCAGCGAGACCTTGCCGATCTTGTCGTCGTAGAGCAGTGAGTGGAACCCGACGACCGACTGCAGCGCCGCGAGCGCCGTCATCGCGGTCGTGCCGTCGGTGCGAGGAAGCGTGAAGGAGATGTCGGTCAGGTTCGTGGCGGCGGCTGAGACGTTCTGCACGATCATGTCGAGGTTGATCTGCGCTGCGGCGAGGGCCTCGAAGATGCGCGCGGCCTCGCCGACCTTGTCGGGCACGCCGACGACGGTGATCTTGGCTTCACTGCGGTCGTGGGCGACGCCGGCGATGATCGCTGCTTCCATGGTGCCCTCCTGGGCGGACTGGTCTTCGATGCTGCCCGTGACGAGCGTGCCCTCGAGCTGGCTGAACGACGAGCGGACGTGGATCGGGATGTTGTAGCGACGGGCGTACTCGACGCAGCGCAGGTGCAGGATCTTGGCGCCGCACGCCGCGAGCTCGAGCATCTCCTCGTAGGTGACGGAGTCGAGCTTGCGCGCGGCCGGGACGATGCGCGGGTCGGCAGTGAACACGCCATCGACGTCGGTGTAGATCTCGCAGACGTCTGCGTTCAACGCCGCCGCCAACGCAACGGCGGTGGTGTCGGTGCCGCCGCGTCCGAGCGTGGTGATCTCTTTGGTGTCTTGAGAGACGCCCTGGAAGCCGGCGACGATCACGATGTGACCCTCGTTGATCGCATCGGAGATCCGCCCCGGCGTGACGTCGATGATCTTGGCCTTGCCGTGCACCGAGTCGGTGATCACGCCAGCCTGCGACCCGGTGAACGACCGGGCGCTGAAGCCGAGGTCAGAGATCGCCATCGCAACGAGCGCCATCGAGATGCGCTCACCGGCCGTGAGCAGCATGTCGAGCTCACGCGCCGGGGGCAGCGGGCTCACACCCGAGGCGAGGGCCAGCAGGTCGTCGGTCGTGTCGCCCATGGCCGAGACCGCGACGACGACGTCGTTGCCGGCCTTCTTGGCCTCGACGATGCGTCTGGCCACTCGCTTGATGGCGGCAGGGTCGGCGACGGACGAACCGCCGTACTTCTGCACGACAATGCCCACCGGGCTCACTCCTGGATCGGGGAAGGGTTTCCGGTAGTCGATTCTACGAGGCCGAGGGCCTCAGCCGTCGGGGTTGTCCAAGACCGCCTCGGCGGCCTCGATCTGAGGGATCTCTGCGTCGTTGTCGACGTCGAGGCGATCGTGGGCCACCACCGACAACAGGGCGTTCAGCGCCGCCCCCGCCAGGTTGCCCCACGAGCTGACGTAGGAGAACTGCCACCACCACAACGCCTCGGCGACGTCGCCGGAACGGAAGTGCCGCAGGCCGTTCTCGAGGTCGGAGGCAATGCTGGTGAGGTCGTCAGAGAGCTGGCTGGCCACGACCTCGGGCACGTAGGGATCGAACACGAAGCTGTAGGTGTCGACGTTTCCGAGCATGTCGGCGAGGCGCAGCCGCATCCCGTCGAGGTCGGCCTCCGGGCCGACATCGGGCTGGTACTCCAGCCGCGGCGTGAAGTCCTGCTGGACGCCGAGTCGAGCACCGGCCAGCAGCACCTGGCTGATCTCGAGCAGGAGCAGCGAAATCGCCCGCCCCGGCTCGGCCTCACGCGCGATCGCGCGCAGCGCCAGCAAGAAGCTGGAGACCGAGTCGGCAATCTGCTGGGCGAAGTCCTCGGTGTCGGCGGGGAGCTCGTCGGGGATTTCGTCGGTGAGCTGGGTCATGGGGCTGTCTGCCTTCCTGCAAACGCGCGGCCGAGGGTCACTTCGTCGGCGTACTCGAGGTCGCCGCCTACGGGCAGTCCACTCGCCAGACGCGTGACCCGCAAGCCCAAGGGGCTCAACTGTCGGGTGAGATAGGTCGCGGTCGCTTCGCCCTCGAGGTTGGGGTCGGTCGCCAGGACCACCTCGGTGATCTGGTCATCGGCCAGCCGACCCACGAGCTCGCGGATGCGCAGCTGGTCGGGCCCGATGCCATCGATCGGCGAAATCGCGCCGCCGAGCACGTGGTAGCGCCCTCGGAATTCACGCGTGCGCTCGATAGCGACGACGTCCTTGTACTCCTCGACGACACACAACATCGTGGGGTCGCGGCGCGGGTCGCGACAGATCCGGCACTGGTCGTCCTCCGACACGTTGAAGCACGTGACACAGAACTTCACTTTGGCCTTCACCTCGATCAGCACGTCGGCCAGCCGACGCACATCGGCCGGCTCAGCCTGCAGGAGGTGGAAGGCGATCCGTTGGGCGCTCTTCGGCCCGACACCCGGCAACCGGCCGAGCTCGTCGATGAGGTCCTGGACCACGCCTTCGTACACGCGTCGAGCCTACGGGCTGCTGTTGGTGGCGGTGGGTGGGCGGGCCGTCGTCCGGTCGAGTTTCGCCTGCCGGCAGGCGTTTCTCGCACTTGTTGTCCGAAATAGCAGGTTCTCTCGCGAGTTTCGCCTGCCGGCAGGCGTTTCTCGCACCTGTTGCCCGAAATAGCAGGTTCCCACGCGAGTTTCGCCTGCCGGCAGGCGTTTCTCGCGCCTAGAAGCCGAGCTGACCGGGGAGTCCGCCGCCGGGTAGGCCACCGCCACCGAACGGGCCGATGGCCTGGGCGGCGAGGGTGTCGGCCTGCGCCTTGGCGTCGCGGTAGGCGGCGACGATGAGATCGCTGAGATCGGCGAGCGACTCGGTGTCAGCGCCATCGACAGTGCCGGGGGTGATGACGACGCCGAGGAGGTCGCCCACCCCGTTGACGGTGACGGTGACGGCGCCGCCGGCCACCGAGCCGGTCAGCTCGGTCTCGGCCAGTTTGTGCTGGGCCTGCTCGAGGGTGGCCTGCATCTGCTGGGCCTGCTCGAGGAGCGCGTTCATGTCGAAGCCTCCGGCTCCGCCGAGCGCGTCGAACGGGTTCTGGGTCATGGCTTGTCTCCCTGCATCGTGGTGAGTTGGTCGGTGTTGAGCAGGCCTCAGGTGCGCGGGATCTCGTCGATCACCTGGGCGCCGAGCTCGCGGGCCAACAGGTCGTCGACGCCGATCAGTTCGGTCTCGGCATCGAGGTCGTCGGGGCTGGCGCCGGCGTCGGCCTCGGCCATCTCGGACCCGGAAGAGTCGGTGGCATCGCCAGCGGCTCGGGTCTGGCGGATCGCCTCACGAGCCGAGGACGCCGAGGGAGGTTCGGTCGGTTCCGCGCGGGGGGGCGCCGGGGTCTCGTCGTCGGGCGCAGCCCAGGCCGGCGGGCCCTCCGG
>JBAUWM010000394.1:0-2078 GCA_049583775.1 Nocardioides sp. | reverse complement strand
TTTCTCGACGCCATATCCTCACCCTGTGACCACCACGAACGACGACGTGCGAGCGCTGGCCGCGCGAGCCCGCGAAGCCAGCCACGACCTCGCGCTCGCCACCCGCGCCACCAAGGACGCCGCGCTGCACGCGATGGCCGACGCGCTCGGCGGTCGCAGCAGCGAGATTCTGGCTGCCAACAACGAGGACGTCGCCCGGGCGAAGGCAAGCGGAACCGCGCCGAACGTCGTCGACCGACTCCAACTCAATGAAGACCGGCTGGCCGCCATGGCGCAGGGTCTGCGCGACGTCGCCGGCCTGCCTGACCCGATCGGTGAGGTGGTGCGCGGCAGCACGCTGGCCAACGGTCTCGAGCTGCGACAGGTGCGGGTGCCGTTCGGTGTGGTCGGCATGATCTACGAGGCGCGTCCGAACGTCACCGCCGACGCCGCGGGCATCTGCCTGAAGTCGGGCAACGCGGTGCTGTTGCGCGGCAGCAGCAGCGCATCGGTCACCAATCGGGCGGTCGTCGACGTGCTGCGCGAGGCCGTGCAAACCGTTGACCTGCCGGCTGACGTCATCGTGCTGGTGCCGGCCGACAGTCACGACACGGTCAAGGCGCTGATGCGGGCCCGCGGGCTCGTCGATGTGCTGATCCCGCGCGGGGGCGCGGGCCTGATCCAGAGTGTCGTGGAGGAGTCGACGGTGCCGGTGATCGAGACCGGCGTAGGCAACTGCCACGTCTACGTCGACGCGGCGGCTGACCTCGACCAGGCACTCGCGATCGTGCTGAACGCGAAGACCCACCGCACGAGCGTCTGCAACTCTGCGGAGTCGCTCCTGGTGCACGCCGACCTCGTCGACACGTTCCTCCCCACCGTGGTCGTGGCCCTGCAGGACGCCGGCGTCACCGTGCACGGAGACCCCGCCGTCGCGCGCTTGGCCGGTGTGGTCGCGGCAACGGACGACGACCACGCCACCGAGTACCTCTCCATGGACATCTCGGCGGCTGTCGTGGCCGACGTCGACGCGGCGATTGCCCACATCAGACGCTTCTCCAGCGGTCACACCGAATCGATCGTGACCCGCGACCACACGGTCGCTCGCCGGTTCACCGCAGCGGTCGACTCGGCCGCCGTGCTGGTCAACGCGAGCACGCGCTTCACCGACGGCGGCGAGTTCGGGTTTGGCGCCGAGATCGGGATCAGCACTCAGAAGTTGCACGCCCGCGGGCCGATGGGACTGCCCGAGATGACGTCCACCAAGTACGTCGTCACCGGCGACGGCCACGTGCGCTGACGTCGATCGGCCCCCGGTAGGGTCGCTGCGTGCCCGATCAGACCCACGCGACGCACGCTGATGCGTCGATGGAGCGGCTCTTCACGGGCGCCACGATCATCACCTTCGTTCGGACCATCGCCTCGTTGGTGCTCTGCCTCATCGGGGTCTGGCAAGAAGAGCTTGTGTGGCTTGTGGCCGGGCTCGGCGTCTACTGGGTCGGCGACATGGCCGACGGCGCCTACGCGCGGATCTTTGACTGCGAGACCCGCACCGGCGCGGTCATCGACATGCTCTGCGACCGCCTCAACTGCGCGGCGTTCTACCTCGGGTTCGCGGCCCTCCAGCACGAGATGATCCTGCCGGTCTCGGTCTACCTGTTCGAGTTCTTGGTCATCGACTTCTTCCTGTCACTGGCTTTCCTTGCCTGGCCGATCCGGAGCCCCAACTACTTCTACGAGGTCGACGAGCGCATCTACCGCTGGAACTGGTCGAAGCCGGCGAAGGCGGTGAACTCGGCGCTGTTCGCGGTGCTGTTGCTCGTCACGGGCTGGTGGTGGCTCGGGCTCGGGATCGCGATCGCTCTTACCGTGCTCAAGTGCGTCTCCCTGAGGTGGCTGCTTCAGCTCGGACTGCCCGTTCCGGAGCGGGCGCCGGCCCAGTGAAGCTGCCGTGATCCTGTGGTTGACGACGTTCGTCCTCAGCATTGTCTCGGCACTCGTCCCGTTCCTGCCGATCGAGGTCTACATCCTCGGCGCCGGGGTCACCGAGAGCGGGACTGCGGCGGCGATCTCGCTCGGGTTCGCGGCCGGCGCCGGAG
>JBAUWM010000393.1:0-14085 GCA_049583775.1 Nocardioides sp. | reverse complement strand
GCGCAGCACGATGCCGTAGGAGCACAGGCCGTGCAGGATCGGCGCCGGGAAGCCGGCTGCCTTGGCGAAGTCGGGGTCGGAGTGCAGCGGGTTGCGGTCGCCGCAGAGTCGGTAGAGCAGAGCCTGCTGAGGCGTCACCGGGTAGCTGACGTCGGCATCTGGGGCGCGCTCAGGCAGGTCAACTCCTGTTGACGTGCCGCGGTCGCCACCCCATCCGCCCTCACCCTTGACGAAGATGGACGACCGCACGCGCCAGAGCTCGTCGCCGGACGGCGCCGTGGCCACGCCTTCCTGCCAGATGACGGCGGCCTTGCCCTTGTCCCACACGTCGGTGAGCGTCGTGGTGAGCGTGGCTGACCCGGTCGTGGGCAGGGGGCCACTCACCGAGATCGACTGCGCGCCGTGCACGACCTGGCTGAGGTTGATGTCGCACCCCGGCAGGTCGAGCGGCGGCGGGTTGGTCTCATGAAAGGTGGGCACGACGACGCCGAACGATGGCAGCACCTGCAGTGAGGGGCCGTCGTTGGTGAAGGACAGTGCGGCCGGGGAGACGTTGTCTCCCACGCGCGAGCCGGCGCCGATGCCGAGGTGGTAGAGCAGCACGTCACTCTGCGACCACGAGAACTCCTTGGTGCCGACGTGGGCGCCGATGGCCGCTGAGGGATCGATCGGCATCTCAGGCCTCCTGGGCGATCTGCTCGGCCGCGAGGTAGCCGAAGACGAGAGCGGGTCCGATCGTGGCGCCAGGCCCGGCGTACGTGTGGCCCATCACGGCCGACGACACGTTGCCAGCGGCGTAGAGACCCTCGATCACCGAGCCGTCGGCGCGCAGCACGCGAGCGCGTTCGTCGGTGACGAGGCCGCCCTTGGTGCCGAGGTCACCCGGAACGATCTTCACCGCGTAGAACGGCGCCTGGTCGATCACGTTCAGCGAGGGGTTCGGCTTGACCCGCGGGTCGGAGTAGTACTTGTCGTAGCCCGACTCGCCGCGTCGGAAGTCCTCGTCATTGCCCGTCTTGGCAAAGCCGTTGAACCGCTCGAGCGTGGCCGTCAGCGCGTCGGCCGGCACGTCGATCTCGGCGGCGAGCGCCTCGATGGTGCTCGCCTTCTTGACCGTGCCGTGCTTGTACCAACGGCCCGGGAACGGCTGGCGGGGCATCAGTCCGGCGAAGAGGTACCGGTTGCGGTACCTCTGGTCGATGACCATCCACGACGGCACGTGGCCGACGCCCGTGGCCTCACCCGCGTACATCTCGTGCACTGCCTCCACATAGGGGAGTGCCTCGTTCATGTAGCGCTGGCCCGCCTGGTTCACGATGATCGAACCCGGCAAGTTGCGCTCGGCCAGGCAGAACCACGGGCCGCCGGGCAGCGGGATCGTCGGGCCCCACCAGGCGTCGTCGAGCAGTCCGGTTTCGGCACCTGCCGCGATGCCGGCGAGGATGCCGCCACCCGTGTTGAACTCCGACCCCGTGGTCCAGTCGATGGAGGTCGGCTGGGGCTGGTACTTCTCGCGCATCTCGAGGTTCCGCTCGAAACCGCCGCTGCCCAAGATGACTCCGCGACGGGCTCTCACAACGTGTTCAGTGCCGTCGCGCAGCACCTTGACACCGGTGACCCGGCCCTCCTCGATGAGTAGGCCGCTGAGCTCGGCCTCGTAGTGCACCGGCACCCCGGCGTCGACCAGACCCTTGCGCAGTCCGATCGCGATCGCGTTACCCATGGCGTACATCCGGCGCCGCAACGCCAGGCTGATGATCCGCCGGATCAGCACCTTGGCCATCGTGACCGGGCCGCGGATGGTGCGGATGCCGAGGTTGATCTTCCGGAAGTCGGCCTGCGTCACGATCATGTTCGCTGGCGCCTTGGCGTACTGCGGGTGCAGCCGGTCGAGCTCGTCACCCAGGAACCGAGCATCCAGCGGGATCGGCTCGCAGCTGCGGCCCTTGAGGCGGCCACCCGGCGCCTCGGGGTGGTAGTCGGCGTAGTCCTTGACCCACTCGAAGCGCAGGGGAGTGTTGGCCTTGACGAAGTCCATGACTTCGGCGCCGCGGTCGATGTAGGTGTCGCGGCGCACCTTCGGAACTTCGTCGCCCACGATCGAGTCGAGGTAGCGCTTCGACTCCTCGAGCTCGTCGGCCTGCCCGGCTGCCTTGAGGGCGTAGTTGCCCGGAATCCAGACGCCGCCACCGCTTCGTGCCGTCGAGCCGCCGAAGTAAGCACTCTTCTCGAGCAGGACGGTGTCGAGGCCGTGCTTGCCGGCGGCAAGCGCGGCGCTCATGCCGGCGCCTCCAGCGCCGATCACGACGACGTCGACCTCGACCGGAAGGGGGCCGGGAACAGGGGTGCTCATGGCGCGAAACTGTAACAGGTTCTAGTATTGGTCCGTGACCTCTCAGGACGCCATTTCGGCCGCTGTCCAGCGGCTGGCGCTGGCCTTGGAGACCCGTGTGCCGTGTGCGGCCGTGCGCGACCTCATCGGCACCGACGACCTCCCTGCCGCCTACGCCGTGCAGCAGGGTCTGGTGCAGGCTCGTCTGGCCGCGGGTGCGACGGTCGTGGGCCGCAAGATCGGGGCGACCTCCGAGGCGGTGCAGCGGCAGCTTGGCGTGGATCAGCCCGACTTCGGCTATCTGCTCAGCGACATGGACGTGAGCTTCGGCGCTGACGTTGACGGTGCTCCGATCTCGATGCGCACGCTGGTGCAGCCGCGGGTCGAGGCCGAGGTGGCTTTCGTGCTCGCGCGCGACATCAACCCGGCCACCGAAGACGAGATCACCCTCCAGCTGGTCCGGGCAGCTGTCGACGTCGCGTTGCCCGCGCTGGAGATCGTCGACTCGCGCATCGAGAACTGGGACATCGAGTTCACCGACACGGTCGCCGACAACGCCTCCAGTGGCCTCTACGTCGTCGGTCGCGAGGGTCGCAGTCTCGATGAGGTCGAGCCGAGCGAGGTGGTCATGTCGTTGACCATCAACGGCGAGGAGCGTTCAGCCGGTACCGGGGCTGCCTGCTTGGGTGACCCGCTCGAAGCGCTGCGCTGGCTCGCGGTGCAGGCCTACCGCTTTGGTGATCCACTGCGTGCCGGTCACCTGATTCTGTCCGGGGCCCTGGGCCCGTTCGTACCGTTCGCCCCGGGTGACCGGGTCGAGGCGTCGATCAGCGGGTTCGCGCCGTTGAGCGTCACGTTCGTCGACTGAGCTTCGAGGAGTAGACACATGGCCAAGCTGACCGCCGCGATTGTCGGGCCGGGCAACATCGGTACCGACTTGATGTACAAGTTGCTGCGCTCTGAGGTGATCGAGCCGCGCTGGATGATCGGTGTCGACCCGTCCTCGGAAGGGCTGAAGCTCGCTGCTGCGCAGGGTCTGGAGTCGACCCACGAGGGGGTCGACTGGTTGTTGAAGCAGGACGTGCTGCCTGACCTGATCTTTGAGGCCACCTCTGCCTATGTGCACCGCGAGTACGCGCCGCGCTACGAAGAGGCGGGGATCGTCGCGATCGACCTGACCCCGGCAGCTGTCGGCCCGGCGGTGATCCCGCCGGTCAACGGCGAGGAGCACGTGGCCAAGCCGAACCTCAACATGATCACGTGTGGTGGCCAGGCGACCATCCCGATGGTGGCCGCGGTCTCTCGGGCCACGCCGGTCTCGTACGCGGAGATCGTCGCCTCGGTGTCCTCGATGTCGGCTGGTCCTGGCACGCGCGCGAACATCGACGAGTTCACCCAGACCACCAGTGCTGGGGTGATGTCGATCGGTGGTGCCGAGCGGGGCAAGGCGATCATCATCTTGAACCCGGCCGAGCCGCCGATGATCATGCGCGACACCATCTTCTGCGCCGTCTCTCCTGACGCTGACCGCGACGCCATCGTGGCGAGCGTGTTCGCGATGGAGAAGGCCGTGCAGGAGTACGTGCCCGGCTACCGGCTCCTCCAGGAACCGCAGATCGACGACCCCTCGGCCGCGACCCAGGGCCAGATGAAGGTCTCGATCTTCGTCGAGGTCGAAGGCGCAGGAGACTTCCTGCCGCCCTACGCGGGCAACCTCGACATCATGACCGCGGCCGCCACCCAGGTCGGCCAGAACATCGCCCGCGCCAAGCTCGGCCACGGTGGTTGAGGTGCGAAAGAAGCGAGCCTCGAAACCACTCGACCGGAAGGCCCACTCATGAGCATCGACCGCGACACGCTGACCCGCACCTGGACCGACACCGATGCCGCCAGTGGCCTTGACCTGCGGCTGACCGACACCTGCCTGCGTGATGGGTCGCACCACAAGCGGCACCAATTCACCGCAACCGAGGTCCACGACATCGTCGAAGCGCTCGACAACTCTGGTGTGCCGGTCATCGAGGTCACCCATGGTGATGGCCTGGGTGGCTCCTCGTTCAACTACGGCTTCTCGCGTACCCCCGAGCAAGAACTCATCAAGATCGCGGCCGAGACCGCGAAGAACGCCAAGATCGCGTTCCTGATGCTTCCGGGCCTCGGTACCAAGGACGACATCCGCGCCGCCCAGGACAACGGTGGTCAGATCTGTCGGATCGCCACTCACTGCACCGAGGCCGACGTGTCGATCCAGCACTTCGGCCTGGCCCGCGAGATCGGCCTGGAGACCGTCGGCTTCCTGATGATGAGCCACACCCAGCCCCCCGAGGTGCTGGCCAAGCAGGCCCGGATCATGGTCGACGCTGGCTGCCAGTGCGTCTACGTCGTCGACTCGGCGGGTGCGCTGGTGATGGAGCAGACCGCCGATCGCGTCTCCGCGGTCGTGGCTGAGATCGGCAACGAGGCCACGGTCGGCTTCCACGGCCACGAGAACCTCGGCCTCGGTGTCGCCAACACCGTCATCGCCGCCCGCGCCGGAGCCACACAGATCGACGGCTCGGTTCGCCGGTTCGGTGCTGGTGCCGGAAACACGCCCCTCGAGGCGTTCGTCGGGGTCTGCGACAAGCTCGGCTGGAAGACCGGCATCGACTTCCTCACCATCGTCGACGCCTCCGAAGACGTCATCAAGCCCGCAATGCCCGAGGAATGTCAGCTCGACCGGATGACCCTGATGATGGGCTACGCCGGGGTCTACTCCTCGTTCCTCAAGCACGCGGGCAACGCTGCCGAGCGATACGGCGTCTCCGGCGCGAAGATCCTGCTCGAGGCCGGACACCGCAAGCTCATCGGCGGCCAAGAAGACCAGCTCATCGACATCGCCCTCATGCTCAAGGCCGAGCAGGACAAGGTTGTCGCCAACTCCTGACCCGATAGGGGGTGGTGAGCCGGCCACCGGTGGTCTAGCGTGACGCCGTGTCGCAGACAAAGTCGTCCGCCGGACGCAGCCGCAGGTTGCGTGTCGCTACCCCGACCCCCTCGGTGCGCCAGGGGAGCGGAGAGCCGCTCCTGTTGATCCATCCGTTCACCACGTCGCACGACGTGTGGTCCGAGATCGTTCCGACGCTCGCCCGCGAGTTCGATGTGGTGGCAGCCACGCTGCCGGGCCACTGGGGCGGGCCGCACCTACGTCGGCGCGACACCTCTATCGAAGCCTTCGCGGACGGCGTCGAGCAGTTGCTGGACGAGCTCGGCTGGGACACCTGCCACGTCGCTGGCAACTCGATTGGTGGGTGGCTGGCGCTCGAGCTGGCTCGTCGCGGTCGGGCTCGCAGCGTGGTGGCGATCGCCCCGGCTGGGGCGTGGACGAAGTTCTCGCGCAGCCAGATGGAGGTCGGGCTGAAGTTCGCGGCCATGGTGCCTCTGGCCTTCGTCGGCCACGCGCTGGGTGAGGCAGCCACCAAGATCGGTCCGCTGCGTGGGCCGGTGCTCAAAGTCGTGAGTCACCGACCGGGTCGGGTCTCGCGCGCACGAGCAGACAACTTTGTGCGTGCGGCGTCCAACTGCTCGGCTTTCTTGCCCTTCATGTGGGCCGACCTTCGCGATGGAGGAGTCGGCGATCTTGCCGGCGTCGAGGAGAGCGTTCCGGTTCGCCTCGTGCTGTGCGGGCGGGACCGACTGATCCCGCCGTCGCGCTTCGGAACGCCGTTCGTGACCTGGATGCCCGGGTGTGACGTCGTGACGCTGCCCGACGTCGGGCACGTGCCGATGTTCGAGGCTCCCGAGTTGGTGACCGACACGATCCTCGAGCACGTCCGGCTCTACGCGCGGGTCACACACGCCGAAACTGCGTGACTCCACGGGGATGGTCTGGACCAAGACTAGAACGTGTTCTAGTCTTGGGGTAGAAGTTCCCAGACAGGAGTTCACCCCATGACTGCATCGGCCCAGACCGTTCTCGACGGCGTCCGTGACTTGCTTCCCACCCTGCGTGACCGCGCGGATGAGGCTGAGCGCCTCCGCGTCGTCCCTGAGGCGTCGATCAAAGAGCTGGAGGAGACCGGGTTCTTCAAGCTGCTCCAGCCGAAGCGCTTCGACGGCTTCGAGGCCGACCCGATCGATTTCTACACCGCGGTGCGCGACATCGCCTCCGCGTGCGGCTCGACCGGTTGGGTCTCCAGCGTGGTCGGGGTGCACCCGTGGCAGGTCGCCCTGTTCGCCGACGAGGCACAGCAGGCGGTGTGGGGCGAAGACACCTCGACTCGACTGAGCTCGTCGTACGCGCCTACCGGCAAGGCGACCGTGACCGAGGGCGGCTATCAACTCTCGGGCAAGTGGAGCTTCTCTTCGGGCTGTGACCACTGCTCGTGGGTCCTGCTCGGTGGGCTCGTCTTCGACGCCGACGGCCAGGTCGTCGACTTCAAGACGTTTGCGGTGCCGCGTGAGAAGTACACGATCGTCGATGTCTGGCACATGGTCGGCCTCGCCGGCACCGGGTCGAACGACATCGTCGTGGAGGACGTGTTCGTCCCCGAGGCGTTCACGCTGAGCATGGGCGAGACCGGAATGTGCCGCGGTCCGGGCCAGGAGCAGAACACCTCTGACCTCTACAAGCTGCCCTTCCACTCCATCTTCACTGGCACCATCACCACCCCGATCATCGGGATGGCAATGGGCGCCTACGCCGAGCACGTGGAAATGCAGCAGAACCGTTCCCGTGCTGCCTACCTCGGCGAGAAGGCCTCCCTCGACCCGTTCGCAGCGGTGCGCATCGCGAAGGCCTCCTCCGAGATCGACGCGGCTTGGGCGCTTCTCGTGAACAACATCCGGGAGGAGCAGGCGCACGTCGCGAAGGGCGAGCCGATCCCACTGCGTGCGCGACTGAAGGTTCGTCGCGACCAGGTGCTGGGCAGCCAACGCGCCATCGACGCCATCGACGCGCTGTTCGAGGCGTCCGGCGGCCGTGCGCTGACCAACGGCACCTACCTCCAGCGCGCCTGGCGCGACGCCCACGCCGGCCGGGTGCACGCTGCCAATGACCCGGAGCGCGCGCTCCAGGTATTCGGAGCCCACGAGTTCGGTCACAACGTCGACCCGGGGATGTACTGAGCAACATGTCTGACTTCTCCAAGGAAGCTACTCGCCGCTCGGCCAAGGCCGGTGACCTGACGCTCAACTACTACGAGGCAGGGACCGCCAGAAGCGAGGTCGGCGGAGGGCTACCTCTCGTGATGCTCCACGGTGGGGGTCCGGGAGCGAGCGCGTGGTCGAACTTCGGCTCCGCGCTCCCACACTTCGCTGAATCTTTTCGCACCTTGCTGGTCGATCAGCCCGGGTTCGGGGGTTCAGACAAGCCTGAGGTCAAGGGCAACTTCTACCGGCATTCAGCCGATCACGTCGTTCAGCTGCTCGACGAGCTCGGCATCGAGAAGGTGCACCTGCTCGGCAACAGTCTGGGCGGCGGCACCGCGATGCGGTTGGCCTTGACCTACCCCGACCGGGTCGGCCGACTTGTGCTGATGGGGCCTGGCGGGTTGAGCCTCAACCTGTTCCACGCCGACCCCACCGAGGGCGTTCAGCGCTTGATGGACTTCGGCGCGAACCCGACGCGCGAGGCGCTCCGGGCGTTTATTTCGACCATGGTCGTCAACCAGGGGCTGGTAACCGACGAACTGGTCGAGGAGCGCTTTCACGACGCCACCGCTCCGGGGGCGCAGGAGGCCATGCGCTCGATGGGCATGTCGTTCTGGAACCCGGAGACAGCCGAAGACGGCATGCTCTGGCGCGAGGCGCACCACCTGCGCAAGCCCACCCTGCTCACGTGGGGCCGCGAAGACCGCGTCAACCCGCTCGACGGCGCCATGGTGGCTCTCAAGCTGATTCCCAAGGCCCAGCTGCACGTGTTCCCGAACTGTGGACACTGGGCGCAGATCGAGGCAGCCGAAGAGTTTGCCGAGATCACGACACTCTTCCTATCCCGGCACAAGGAGCGCACCGCGTGACCATCGACATCAAGAGCATGGGCTACATCCGGGTTGCGTCCACCGACCTCGATGCTTGGACGACGTTCGCGGGGAACATCCTGGGACTCGCCGAAGGTCGAGGGCCTAACCCGGAGCACCAATACTGGCGTCTCGATGCGGTCTCAGCCCGGATAGTGATCGTGCCCTCTGATGTCGATCAGCTCGACTGCACGGGGTGGGAAGTAGCCGACCCGCGTGCTCTCCAGGAAGCGCGCGAGCACCTGCAGAAAGCTGGCGTTGCCTTTGAAGAGGGAACCAAGTCCGAGCTCGACGACCGTCGAGTACAGGAGCTGATCCGGTTCGTCGACCCGTGGGACAACGTCTTCGAACTCTTCCACGGCATCACGTACGAGTCGCACCCCGTCATCACTCCCCACGGCGCCAAGTTCGTCACTGGCGACCAAGGCCTAGGTCACATCGTGCTGCCCGTGCTCGACGACGTGGAGGCTCTGCGCTTCTACACCGAGGTCTTGGGCTTCCGACTCCGTGACTCGATGAGCATGCCCGGTGAGTTTGTCGGCAAAGAGCCGGGCTCGAAGATCTGGCTCCGCTTCTTGGGCGTCAATCCACGCCACCACTCCCTGGCGTTCTTGCCCATGCCGATGCCGAGCAAGTGCGTGCACGTGATGCTCGAAGTTGACGAACTCGATCACGTCGGCCGAGCGCTGGAACGCGTCCGCAAGTACAAGGCTCCGCTCTCGGCCACGCTCGGGCGGCACATGAATGACGAGATGGTGTCTTTCTACGTGAAGTCGCCGGGTGGATTCGACTTCGAGTTCGGCACCGATGGGCTAGAGGTTGATGACGCCCGCTGGGTCGCTCGCGAGTCCACTGCCGTCTCCTACTGGGGTCACGACTTCGGCGGCGGACAATAGTCACTACGGTGAGTGCCGTGTCCCAAGACCCTGACCCCGAGGTCCCCGCGGGGATCAGCCCCGATGCTCGTGACACCTGGCCCAGTCCTGGCTTGATCAGTTCGTGGCTGGGCGACGTCGACTTCGACGTCGAGTGGCGTCCGGGCGAGGGCACTGGGGTCGCGTCCGACGATCCTCGGGCGGTGGAGGCGGCTCGCCGATTTCGCGACGTGCTCGGCCGCTTTGCATCAGGCGTCACCGTCGTCACCACCATCAGCGGTGGGTTGCCGGTCGGAATGACATGTCAGTCCTTCTCGAGCGTTTCGCTCGACCCGCCCCTGGTGCTTTTCATCCCAGCCCGGACCAGTCGGGCGTGGCCGTTGATTCAGCGCGCTGGCAAGTTTTGCGTGAACTTCTTGGCCGAGGGTCAGTCTGAGCTATCGAACACCATGGCCAGCCGTGGTGCTGACAAGTTTGCTGACTTGGAGTGGACGCCGTCGGCCATGACAGGGTCACCCACCTTTGCCGGCACTTTGGGACACGTGGACTGCACTATCCACTCAGTGCACGAGGCTGGCGATCACTACGTCGTGATCGGGCGCGTCGTCGACCTGGTGTCTGCGGAAGATGCCGGACCACTGCTCTTCTTCCAGGGCAAGTACTGCACCACTACCTGACGGCTGCGGTGGGCGAGAGCCCGAGCAATCATTTGTCTCTATCGATTGATTGAACTGTGTGACTTAGGTACGGTGAGTGCCTGCCACTTGACGGGGCAGTGCACGGCCCTGCGGGTCGGGAAGGTGGCGCAGCTCAGTGACCGAAATGTCTCGGCCCGAAATGTCTAAGCAGGGCTCGGCGTGGGGGAAGCGCCGCAAGAAGGGCGCGGTGGCTCTCCTGGCGGGAACGTTCACAGTGGTCGCCGCGTGTGGCACCCAGATCTCCCCGGAGGACTACCGTCAAACTCTGAACGGTGCCGCTGTCGGGGCTGCGTCGACGAGCGGCGACCCCGCAGCGCCTCCCGTCTCGGACTCGCCGGTGAGCGCGGCGGAGGCTCCGAGAGTTACGGGGGCGGTGTCCGACGCCCCGGTTCAGGAGGTCGTCGACGTCGGCGGCCCTGCGACGACGAGCCGAGCGGTGAGCAGTCCGGAGGCGGCCGAGGCTCCCGGTGAGGAGCCTGCTCCGCCGGTGCCGACTGGTGGGGCGGCCTCGTGCGAGGGATTCAAGAACCAGACAGGTGTCACCGACGACGTCATCCGCATCGCCAACGTCGCCGATATCAGCGGTCCGGTTCCCGGTCTGTTCCAAGCGGCGAAGTACGCCATGGATGCGTTTATCGCCTACTTCAACTCCTCCGCTGACCTATGTGGGCGCAAGCTAGAACTGCTGGCTCTCGACACTGGAACCTCGGCCAGCGGTGATCAGACGTCGTACGCCACCGCCTGTGAGTCTGCGTTTGCCTCGGTTGGCTCAATGTCAGCCTTCGACTCAGGGGGTGCAGGCACCGCTGAGGACTGCGGCATTCCAGACCTTCGCTCGATGGTGCTGAACGAGAGTCGGCTGGCGTGCACCACGTGCTTCGCCACCCAGCCGCTGAGGGTAGGCCAGTTCCCCTCGGCTCTCGCCGACTTCTACATGCGCACTGAGCCGGAGGCCACGAAGAAGGCTGCCTTCATCTATCTCAGCGCTGGGGCGGCTGCCGATGCAGCCAAGACCCAGTTCACGGCGATGGAGAAGCGGGGGATGCGCTTCGTCTATACGCAGAGCATGGACATCTCCGAGTTCAACTACGCACCCTACGTGCGCGCCATGATCGATCGTGGCGTCGAGTGGGTCCAGTTTCTCGGCAGCTCTGAGAACGCAATTCGTCTTCGACAAGCCATGGCGGAGCAGAAGTTCGAGGCTGTGTTCATCCTTGACGGAACTGCCTACCAAGACGCCTACCTCGATGCCGGCGGCAACAACGTGGAGGGCTCCGTCATCGGCATCAACTGGCCGATGTTCGACGAAGCTGCGCAGCACCCCGAGCTGTTGAATTACCTACGATGGCTCGAGGTGGTTCACCCGGGTGCACAACCATCGATGTACGGCGTGTTCGCTTGGTCCGCCGCGCGGCTTTTCGTTACCACGGCTGCCGAGCTGGGAGGCAAGCTCGATCGAGCGAGCATGGTCTCCGAGCTCAAGAGGGTGCGAAACTGGACCTCGGAGGGGCTGCACGCTCCTACGCAGGTTGGCTCCAAGGACGCGCCAGCGTGTTGGCGGTTCATCCGCGCCGAGGCGGGGCGCTGGCGCCCGTATGGACCCACCAAGTACGTCTGCGGTCCGCTCATCTATCCCTGAGTCGCGCTGCCATTGCCGGCCAGCACCGAGGCGACGACGTCGAGCAGTTGGGACGTGGCCTCCTCGGGCGTCCAGGAAACGCCTAGGTCCTGCATGAGGGTGCGCATATTTGCGTCATTACCGATGCCGTACAGGGCCACGGTGATCGCATGAATGAGCCGGAAGTCGATAGTCGCCTTCGGTGTGGAGGGCTGGAGCCCGGCCAGTAGTTCTAGAACTCGGGCGCTTCGTTCCAAAAACAGGGCAGAAAGCGACGCCAGGCTTGGGTCATTGGTGCTGAGCAAATGCCCGACCACCCGCAGCCAGTCGTGACCACCATGCTCGGCGACGGCCACGAGCGGCATCAGCACCACGCGCGCAAGATCGCGCGCCTCGATCTCCTCGAGCTGATCGAGGTGGTCGATGTGACGCTGCCGCTCGATGCTGAGCTCGTCGTACCTGCTTCGCACGACTGCCTCGACCAGAGCTTCCTTCGAACCGAAGTGGTAGTGCACTGAGGCAACGTTGGCGTTCGCTTCCTGCATCACCGCCCGCAAAGACACAGCGCCGACACCGTGCTCGGCGAAGAGCCTCTCCGCCGCGCGAACCAGCCGCGTCTCAGTCGACTCCAACTCCTGCTGACTCGTCACCCGTGCAGTCTGGCAGTTCGTGATCGGATGACGCCTGCACGACCGCGCCCTGGGCGCGGAAATGCAGAACCCCCACGTCCCGCAATCACGGGACGCAGGGGTCTAAGAAATGGTGTCAGAGCTGGATGCGCGTCGGGCTGGCGAGCATGCCCGTGGGGAAGTCATCGTCAGTCTCGGCGTGCTCGAAGTTGGTCTTGGCCTCGTCGAAATCGGTCATGGGTCAACCCTAGGGAACCGAAGTGGCCACTTCGCCCACGACAGGTGACAACTGGTCAACGTCACATGTCATCTGCGTCACATTTCCCTGCTCCGACTAGGGTTTCGAGCATGACGAGCACGTTGAGCGACCCGGTCGCCCCGGAACCAGACCTGGTCGGCGCGATGTTTGCCAGCCGCTCGGTCGCAGTGCACTGGGCACGCGGTATTGCGGGACTGGTGCTGTTGGTGGCGGCCCTCGCTCTGGTGCATCGCTCGGCCCTGTGGCTGCTCCTCGTGCCGGTGACCGTCGTGCTGTGGCGCGGATGCATGTCGTGTTGGACGTTGGGATTGATGGCGACCCGGGCCCAGACGTGCCGAGTGCCGGCTCAGAGGTCGATCAACGCGCGATGATCGTGGGCCTGGCCGAAGAGTTGACTGAGCGCGTGTGCGCGCTTGAAGACGAGCTGTGCGTCGTGTTCCCAGGTGATGGCGATGCCACCGTGCAGCTGCACGGTCTCGGCGGCGATCCGGTCTATCGCATCTGAGCAGTACGACTTGGCCACGTGGGCGAGGTACTCGGCGTTGTCCGCGCCGGTGGCGACCGCGTATGAGGCCGACCACGAGGCTGACCGCGACATCTCTTGCAGCACCAACATGTCGGCCATCCGGTGCTTGAGCGCCTGGAAAGATCCGATCCCCCGGCCGAACTGCACGCGTTCCTTGGTGTAGGCCACGGTCATCTCCACGGCCCGGGCTGCGAGACCGGCCTGGAGTGCAGCCACGCCGACGAACCGCACCAGGTTGGCGCGCGCGACCCCGGCCGCGGCGTCGCCGGCCGGCATCGTGGACGCACCGTCAAGGGTGATGGTGCCCAGCCGCAGGGTCTGGTCGACGGTCTCGACGTGCTGGGGAGCCGCAGTGGCCGGATCGACCTCGACGAGAGCTTCGGGGGTGACGGCGAGCAGCACGGTGGCGCGGTCGGCGTCGAGGGCCGGGTTGCCGCCGTTGACCAACGAGGCGACCTCGCCTGCAGCGATGCGGGGGAGAAGCCGCTCCATCGCGTCGGTGTTTCCACCGGCCAGCAGGGCTTCGGAGGCGACAAGTGAGGAGAGCAAGGGGCTAGGAGCCAGCGAGCGGCCGACCTCTTCGAGCACCACGAGTGACTCGAACAGGCTGAATCCGGCGCCGCCGTACTCCTCCGGGATGTTCAGGGCCGCGGCGCCCACCTGGTCGACCAGCGTGCTCCAGAGTTCTGTGTCGTAGCCCTCGGCTGACGTCGACGATGCGCGCACGGCGGCGCTGTCGGCCCGCTTGGCCAGCAGCGACCGAACGATGGAGGCCAGCTCTTGCTGCTCCTCGGAGAGCCCGAACTCCATCAGCGGGTCAGCTCCTCGAGCACGACCGAGCGGTGGAAAGCAGGAGTGCCCCACGCGGTGATGAGCGCACGGATCTTGGTGATCCAGACGCTGAGGTCGAACTCTTCGGTGTAGCCGATCGCGCCGTGCACCTGCAGACCGGTGCGTGAGGCGAGGTAGGCCGCGTCGGAGACCGCAACCTTGGCCGCCGACACGTCACGCCGGTTGGGATCGAGGGCGGCCCCCCAGACCAGGGGTCGCGCGAAGTCGAGGGCGATGCGGACGTCAGCCAGTGCGTGCTTGATGGCCTGGTAGCTGCCGATCTCGCGACCGAACTGCTTGCGCTGCTTCACGTAGGTGACC
>JBAUWM010000392.1:0-2401 GCA_049583775.1 Nocardioides sp. | reverse complement strand
GCCCCGGGGTGTTGATCTTGGTCGTCGCGCCGTCTGGCTCGCTGATCGTGAGGTTGACCCGCACCCGTCCTGGCGCGGCTACCAGCGAGTGATGGATGCCGGCGCCGACCAACTCGTGGGTGAAGGGGTCGTCGTCAGCGGCGGGAAGCACGGCGACGGTGTCGACGCCGGCGGCGCAGCAAGCGCGGGAAATGTTGACGCCCTTGCCGCCGGCTTGGGAAAGCACCGACTCAGCGCGGTGCACGGCGCCGCGCTCGAGTCGATCACCGAGTATGACGGTGCGGTCGATGCTGGGGTTCGGCGTGAGAGTCACGATCATGACGCGACCACGACCTGCAGTCCGGTGTTCTCGAGCGAGCGTCGCACGCCGGCGTCGATGCCGCCGTCGGTGACGAGGCAGTCGACGTCGGCGACGTCGGCGAAGCGCACGGCGGCGTCGCGGCCGATCTTGCTCGAGTCGGCCAGCACGACGACCCGACGCGCCGCTGCCACCATCGAGCGCTTGGTGGCTGCTTCATCGGAGTCCGGGGTCGAGAAGCCGTGGCCGAGCGTGAGGGCGTTGGTGCCGACGAAGGCTACGTCGGCGCGGATGCGGTCGAGGGCTGCCACGGTGTCAGGGCCGACGGCTGCCTGGGTGGTCGCTCGCACTCGGCCGGGCAGGAGGTGGAGTTCGATCAAGGGCAGTCCCACCAGTCGGGCCGCCACCGGTACTGCGTGGGTGAACACGACCAGTCGCCGATCCGGCGCGAGAAAGCCCGCCAGTCGCGACGTCGTGGTGCCGGCATCGATCAGCACGGTCGCTCCGTCGGTGGGCAGCTGTGTGAGCGCTGCGTGAGCGATCTGGTCTTTCAGGTCCCGGTTGACGTCCTCACGCTCGGCGAGGCCCGACTCGAGCGTCGGCAGCGCGTCAGCTGGCACGGCGCCGCCATGCACCCGGCGTACATGGCCGAGCCGCTCGAGATGGGAGAGGTCTCGGCGCACCGTCTCGGTGGTCACGTTGAACTCCTCGGCCAGCGAGGTCACCGACAGCCGGCGACGCTCGGCCGCGAGCCTGGCCATGGCCTGCTGGCGCTCCTCGGCATACATCGGGTGACCTCCTGGTCGAATCTGTGTATGTGTTGTTTTATGCCCGAATCTGTTGACTGTCAAGGGGTGGACATGCCTAATCTGTGTCCGTGGTCACCAACGACACGGCCGAAGCGGTCGTCACCCAGCTCTCGATCCGACGAGCCGAGCTGCGGGGAACCCCCGTCGTGCCGGGCGTCGCCTACGGTCCGGCTCTCATCGCGGTGGGAGAGGTCTCGCCCTCCGCCGTGCTTGCGTTCGGCGCCGGCGACTTCGCCGATGAGGACGCCGCCTTGGCGGCCTTTGACACGGCTGCTGCCGCGGTAGCGCAGGGCTTCGCGGCCGCGGCAGGGCGCGCCACCGGAGCCGCTGCCGAAGTGCTCACGGCCAGTGCGGCGCTCGCAAGTGATCGCGGGCTGCGCTCTGCGGTGCGCAAGAACCTCCGCAACGGCAGTGACCTGCTGCCCTCCGTGCGCGCAGGCGTCGATCAGTTCGTCACCGCATTCACGCAGATGGGCGGCCTGATGGCCGAGCGCGCTACCGATCTGCGCGACATCGAGCGTCGGATCACCGCCCGCATCGTCGGCGAGCCCGAGCCCGGTGTTCCCACCCCGCCCCGACCGTCAGTGCTGCTGGCCGAGGATTTGGCGCCTGCCGACACCGCCGGCCTTGATCCCGCTCTGGTGCTGGCGCTGGTGACCGAGCGCGGCGGACCGACCAGCCACACCGCGATCATCGCCCGCCAACTCGGAATCCCATGTGTGGTCGGCGCCGCCGACGTCCTGTCGATCGAAGCAGGAACGCCGCTGCTCGTCGATGGGGCGACCGGCGTCGTGACTGTCGGCGCCGATCCCGAGCACGCCCGCACTCTCGTCATCGCCGACGTCGACCGCCGCGCGGCCGCCGCCACGTGGGTGGGTCCCGGTGCGACCGCCGATGGCCACCGGGTGAAGGTGCTCGCCAACGTCGCCGACGGTGGCTCAGCGATCGAGGCGTCCAAAGCCTCGGTCGAGGGGGTCGGGCTGTTTCGCACGGAGCTCTGCTTCCTGAACCGCGATACGGAACCCGACGTCGAGGAGCAGACCGCCATCTATGCCGAGGTGCTCGGAGCCTTCGGCGATGGTCGCCCCGTGGTGGTGCGCACGCTCGACGCCGGCTCCGACAAGCCAGTTGCCTTCGCGACCTTGCCGGGCGAGGAGAATCCGGCCCTGGGGGTGCGCGGGCTGCGGCTCTCGTTCAGTAATCCCGGACTGCTCGAACGGCAGCTCGACGCGATCGCCGCCGCGGCCGAGCTCACCGGCACCGAGACCTGGGTGATGGCGCCCATGGTGGCGAC
>JBAUWM010000391.1:0-4073 GCA_049583775.1 Nocardioides sp. | reverse complement strand
CCGGCGGACAGCGTCGTGCGGAAAGCGAGTGGTGATGGTGAGGTGTGCACCGTCGCGCAGCAGCCGCAGGGCGATGTACATGCCGATCTTGGCGCGGCCGCCGGTGAGCAGCGCTCGACGACCGGTGAGATCGGTGCCTTGGTCGCGCTTGGCGTGCGACGTGGCGGCGCAGCTGGGGCAGAGCCAGTGGTAGAAGGCGTCGACCAGCGTGTAGTCGTTCTTGCAGATGTAGCAACCGCGCGGGTTCAGCAGCTCGCCGGCGAAGGCGCCCTCGGTGCGAGTGCTGAGCAAGATGCCCTCGGTCTCGTCATCGATCCGCATGGGCGATCCGGTGGCGGTCGCCTCCGTGATCGCTCGGTCGTGGGCCAGCTCGGCCTCGCGCTTGGCGGTGCGTCGCTCGCGCTTGAGCGCCTTGTACATGTGCGACGCCGCCCGCTTGACCGCGATGTGGTCCGGGTCGTCCTCGGGCACGTCGTGGAGACTGCCCAGCACCCGGAGGGTGGTCGCGAGGTCGTCGGGGTCGATCACCCACGGATCCTATGCGGGCAGAGGCTTTCTCCCGGAGTCGTCGCTGCGCTTCAGCCGACCTTGAGCGTCAGTGAGAACCGGCGGGCGACCCGCTTCTTGCCGAACGGGCGGCGTAGCTCGGCCTTGAAGAGCCCAGTGCCCTTCGCGGCTGCCTGCAACGTGAAGATCACTTTCACGCCGCCGCCGGGCACTCCGGGGTTGGTGCTCTTCTCCTGGCGGCTGACGATGGTGAATGCGTCGCTCGACGGCCTCACGGCCCTCCAGCTGTAGCCGGTCCCGCTCGCGGCCTTGAGCACCACGCGGATCCTGTCACCGCTCGCCACCTTGACCGTTTCACCCGAGTCGGCCTTCGTGTAGGTGGCTGGCTTGCCCATCTGATCAGCCACGGCGGGGGCAGGCGCGAGCGAGAGAGTGGCAACTGCGACGGCGCCCGCGGCGACGCTGGCAAGGGCACGAGGGAGTCGAGTCATGGCGGCAGCGTAGGTCGCCGCCCCACCGTCGTGTGGGGTTCCCTGAATCTGGTGACCGGCGACTAGACCGGCTCGGGGCGGGTCAGTCGGTAGCGCACGAACGACGGCACCGCGATGGCCGCCGCGATCACCCCGAGCACGACCAACAGCCCACCGCCGGCCGAGGCGACCGCCGTCCCGACCATGGCCGCAGCGGCGCCGTGCGCGACGTCGGCGACACGGGGGCCGCCAGCTACAACGACGATGAAGATGCCTTGGAGACGCCCGCGCATCTCGTCGGTGGCCACGGTCTGCAACATCGAGGAGCGGAATGCGGCCGAGGCCATGTCGGCCGCCCCTCCGAGGGCGAGCATCAGCACCGCGGTCACCAGCATCGCCGAGCGCAGCGACGCGGACTCCATTGCTACTCCCACGGCGATGCCGAATCCGACCATCGCCAGACCCCACACCACGATGCAGATCACCACCGCGCGACCCTGAGTCGACACCCGGGACACCCAGCCCGAGAGCACGCCGCCGACTACCGCTCCGGCTGGGATCGCTGCGAAGAGCACGGCGAACGCGAGACCGCCTTCCTCAGGTCCGTTGAAGCTTTCCGAGGCGATCTCCGGGAAGAGAGCGCGGGGCATGCCGAAGACCATCGCGATGATGTCGACCACGAAAGACATCATCAACACCGGCTGGGTGCGCAAGAACGTGAAACCCTCGATGACCGATCGAAGTCCAGGGGTAGCTGCTCGAACTGCTCCCACAGCGAGCGACGGCAGCCGGACGACGGCCGAGAGCGTGGCAAACAGGGTGATCGTGTCGACCAGGTAGAGCGTCTCGAGACCCAGTACCGGGATCAGTGCCCCGGCCACGAGTGGTCCGGCGATGCCACCGGCCATGAACACGGTCATGTTGAGCGAGTTGGCCGCGGGTAGTAGCTCGGGCTCGAGCAGTCGCGGCAACACCGCGCTGCGGGTGGGCTGGTTGACGGCGAAGAAGGCTTGCTGCACCGAGAACAAGCAGAGCAGCAGCCAGACGTTGGTGTTGCCCAGCGCTGCCTGCGCCCAGAACAGACCACTGGTGGCGATGAGGCCGGTGGTGGTGACGATCAAGATCGTGCGCCGGTCGAAGACGTCGGCCAGCGCTCCGCCCCACAGCCCGAAGACCACCAGCGGCACGAGGCCGAACACGCCGGTGAGCCCCACGTAGGCCGACGACCCGGTGTCGGCGTAGATCTGGGCCGGCACGGCGACCACCGTCAGCTGGGCGCCGATGACGGTGATGATGTTGGCCGACCACAGCCGCCGGAAGTGGTCGTTACGCAGCGGCCGGGTGTCGGCCACCAGGCCACGCAGTCGGGAGGGGCGGGCGCTCACGCCCCGGCGTCGTCCACGTGGTGAGTGCCAGCCGCGTGGCGCGTCGCTAGGTCGCGGTAGTAGATGGCGTTGCTGTCGACCCAGAACTGCGACGACGTGCCCTCGATCGGCTTGGTGGCCTTGCACGGGATGCCGGCCGCTACCACTCCGGCCGGAATCTGCGCGCCCGGCGTGACCACCGACCCTGCGGCCACCAACGTGCCGGCACCGACCACGGCGTGGTCGAGCAAGGTGCTGCCGTTTCCGATCAGCGCCATCTCGCCCACCACGTCGCAGTGCACGACGCACCCGTGCCCGATGGTGGCGTTCGGCCCGATCGTGAGGGTCGCGTCGGGGGCTGCGTGCAGCACCGAGTTGTCTTGGATGTTCGAGCCCTCGCGGATCACGATGGTGCAGATGTCGCCGCGCACCACCGCGCCGTACCAGATGCTCGCGCCGGCCTCGACCGTCACGTCGCCGATCAGGGTGGCGGTGGGGGCGACCCACGCGTCGGGGTGCACGGTGGGGCGCTTGCCCTCGAACTCGAAGAGGTTCACGGCGCAACGCTAGTCGGGATAGTTCGTCATCTGGTCAACCTCCCCAGCCCGGGACGACGTTGACCTGATGACGAACTATCCGGGGCGCGGCCTCCACGTGGATGCCAAGTCCATACCCACGGGCGTGCCTAGGCTGGCCGCATGCACCCGAAGCCCGACCCCATCGGACCCGACCAGGAGTCGGTGTGGGACTACCCGCGTCCCCCGCGGCTCGAGACCAGCACCGACTCGATCGAGGTCGTGCTGGGCGGGGTCACGGTCGCCGTGACGACGCGCTCGTGGCGGGTGCTCGAGACCAGCCACCCGCCCACGTACTACCTGCCGCGGTCAGCCTTCATCGACGGCGCCTTGCGCCCGGCGGCCGGGTCGTCGTCGTGCGAGTGGAAGGGGCGGGCCGCCTACTTCGACGTCGTGGGTGGCGATCGCGTCGCGCCGCGCGCGGGCTGGACCTACCCCACCCCGACTCCCGCGTTCGCCGACCTCGCGGACGCCGTCGCGGTGATGCCAGCCGCGATGGATCGCTGCGTGGTCAACGGCGAGGTCGTCGTGCCGCAGGCCGGTGGTTTCTACGGGGGCTGGATCACCTCCCGAGTCGTCGGCCCCTTCAAGGGAGAGCCCAACTCCTGGGGGTGGTGACGCAGTCGAGCGAGTGGAGCCTGCGACGCGCCGAGTCGGCTTCAACTTGCGCCGACTCGCGGTCAGCTCCGGCAGGTTCCAGCGCCCTCGTCGTAGAAGAACGCCGCACCCTTGAGCAGCCGGCACGCTCCAGTCGGGAAGAACTCGCCGGACGACGGGCCGCCGTTGCACGGGCCGTCCGACTCGCCGGGCAGCTTGATCCAGAGCCGGCCGTCGTAGGCGCCTTGGAACACGAGTCGCGGGGCAACGCCGAGCCGCGCGGCCGTCGGGTTGCAGACGTCGCCGTTCTCCGGGCCCTTGGCGCCGGCCCCGTTGCGCGAGGTGTCAATCACGTAGTGGACGCCGCGCACCTTGCGCTCGGCGAGCTCTGAGATCAAGGCGGCCGAGTACTTCTTCTCCGCGCCGGTCGTGCGGGAGTTCGCCACGTTGGTGGCGATGCCTCGCGCTGTGGCCACGCCCGCCTTCACCAACAGCGGCGCCATGTGGGCTGGCGTGCGCCACCCGGAGTGGCCGGCGTCGATGTAGACCCAGGCTCCGGC
>JBAUWM010000390.1:0-7888 GCA_049583775.1 Nocardioides sp. | reverse complement strand
ACCCGCAGGTCTCGGCCGCGGGCGTCGTCGGCGCGATGGCCGAGGCCCTCGTCGTCCCGCTTCGCGACGGGCGGGCCCAGCCGCACGTCGTGCCCGAGCTCACCGCATTCATCCTCCGCTCCCTCGGGGCTCACCACATGGAAGGAAACCCAGCATGAGCACGCATGACGTCACCAACCAAGTGCCACCGCTGATCGGCCACGACACCAGCCAGGACGCCGGGCTGCGAGCGGCGGTCGAGCGCGAGGGCGCCGGCTGGGCGCTCGACGAGATCAGCGAGCTCGGCCGACTCGCCGGCACCCAGGAGGCGCAGGACTGGGGTCGGCACGCCGAGCGCACTCCCCCGCTGCTGACGACCCACGACCGCTACGGCCACCGGATCGACGAGGTCGAGTACACGGAGGCCTACCACTCGCTGATGAACGTCGCGGTGAGTCACGGGCTGCATGGCGCACCCTGGGCCGACGACCGTCCGGGGGCGCACGTGGCCCGGGCCGCAAAGTTCATGGCCTGGAACGTCGATGCCGGGCACGGTTGCCCCATCTCGATGACGTATGCGGTGGTGCCGGCTCTGCGGGCGAACGCCGAGCTCGCTGCGACGTACGAGCCGCTGCTCACCTCGCGTTCCTACGACTTCGGTCTGCGTGTGCCGAGCACCAAGGCCGGGTTGATCGCCGGCATGTCGATGACTGAGAAGCAGGGCGGTTCGGACGTCCGGGCCAACACCACGCGGGCGGTGCCGCAGCCTGACGGCAGCTACCGGATCACCGGGCACAAGTGGTTTACCTCCGCCCCGATGTCTGACCTGTTCCTGGCGCTCGCGCAGGCTCCCGGCGGTCTCTCCTGCTTCTTGGTGCCGCGCGTGCTCCCGGACGGAACCCGCAACCCGATGCACGTGATGCGGCTCAAGGACAAGCTCGGCAACAAGTCGAACGCGTCATCCGAGATCGAGTACGACAACGCCACCGGGTGGCTCGTGGGCGAGGAAGGTCGGGGTGTGCGCACCATCGTCGAGATGGTGAACATGACTCGGCTCGATTGCACGCTCGGCACCGCGTCGGGCATGCGGTCGGCCGTCGTGCACGCCACCCACCACGCCCGACACCGCCACGCCTTCGGTCGCGCGTTGATCGACCAGCCCCTGATGCGCAACGTGCTGGCCGACCTCGTCGTCGAGTCAGAGGCCGCCACGATCACGGCGATGCGACTGGCCGGCGCCACCGATCGCTCGGTGCGCGGTGACGACGACGAGTCGGCGTTCCGACGGTTCGCCCTGGCGGTCAGCAAGTACTGGATCTGCAAGCGCGGCCCGGCCGTTGCCGGTGAGGCGATGGAGTGCTTGGGCGGAAATGGCTACGCCGAAGACTCCGGCATGCCGCGGATCTACCGCGAGCTGCCCCTGCTATCGATCTGGGAGGGCTCCGGCAACGTGGCCGCCCTCGACGCCTTGCGCGCCATGGCTCGTGAGCCCGAGTCGCTCGATCGGTTCTTCGTCGAGGTCGAGCTCGCTGCCGGTGCCGACCACCGGCTCGACGACGCGGTGGCACTGGTGAAGAAGGAGCTCTCCGACATCGACGAGATCGAGCTGCGCGCTCGCCGTCTGGTGGAGCAGCTGACGCTGGTGCTGCAGGGTTCGCTGCTCGTGCAACACGCACCCACCGCCGTCGCCGACGCCTTCTGCGCCACGCGCCTCTCCCGCGACTGGGGTGGCGCATTCGGCACCATGCCGAAGGGCCTCGACCTCGAGCCGATCCTCCAGCGCGCCTACCTCGACCTCTGATTCACGCTGACCCGTCCCCTACAGGAGACGGGTCAGAGAGTTTGACCATGGCGAGATCTTCTACCCCAGCACGGCATGACTGCTGATGGCGCGCGCAATCACCCGGCCATCCTGGGTGATCTCAGCCTCGGCCGAGGCGATGCGACGTCCGGCCGAAATGCATCTGCCCGTGCACACCAGCGTGCTCCCGGCCAGCGCAGCCCGCACGTACTGCACGGTCAGCTGCACGTGCGGCGCCGGAACGGAGTTCGGCACCGTCGCGTGGACGGCGTGCCCGGTGGTCGTGTCGAGCAGCGCGCTCAGATAGCCACCGTGCACGATGCCGCCGCCGTTGAGGTGCTCGGGCAGCGGGTCACCTTCGACGACGACCTCGTTCTCATCGCGCCTCACCAGCCGGAAGCCCAGCATGGCTGAGAACGGGCCGGGGCCATTGCCCGAGAAGGGCTTCGCTGCGGACGTCGGGTCGGGGCTCATACTGCTCACGGCCGCACCGTAGCGCCGATCAGGCGAGGAACCGGTCGACGTAGGGCGCGAACCGGCGACGCAGGTCAGCCTCGTCGAGCCCGAACATCTCGCAGCTCGTGGCGACAGTTCCGAGACGACCCCGCTGATGGGTCGCGACGTAGTCGGCGATCGCAGCCCTCACCTCAGGCGTGACGGGCTCGCCAGACAGCTCGACGATCTGCTCCGCCGTCGCTTGGTCGTCGGCCATGAAGTCGTCGAAGCGAACATCGACCGAGCGCTCGGTCGAGAACGCCTCGCGGTCGCGCATCAAGGCCGCCAGCATGAGGTCGAGCCGGTCGACCCAGTACCCCACGATCTCCTCCATCGCGACCGGCGACCGGTGCATGCGTGCGGTGTAGATGAGCATCATCAACATCGACAGCGTGACTGGTACGGGGTCGCGGTGGGTGATCACGACGGTGGCATCGGGGAAGACGCGCTTGAGCACCGGCAGCTGTTCGAGGTGCTGGGGCGACTTGAGCAGCCAGCGGCGGCCGCCGCGGAGGAACTGCAACGCCTGAAGCTGCGTGCGCATGTGCTCGTAGTGGGGCGTCTGGTCATGGGCCAGGTAGTGGTCGCGCCAGGCGGGAACGTGACCCATGGTCTCCATCAACATCGAGGAGAAGTCGTTGGCCAGCAGCTGGATCTCTTCGTGCACGTGGTCGGTCGTCATCTCGTGCATCAGCGGGAACAACGGCATGGCGGTGTTCATGAAGTCGACCGCCATGTCGGTGCGCGCCCGGCGCGGGTCGGGCTCGATGCCAGCCTCGCTCGGCAGTGGGAACGGTTCGACGCTCTCCCAGTAGCGCAGCACCCGGAAAGTCGGCCCAGCCGCCAGCAGGTTGTGCAGGTGGGTCGTGCCGGTGCGCGGTAGACCGGCGATGATCACCGGCGGCACCAGCTCGAGGTCGTGGATCTCCGGATGGCGCTTCAACAGATCGGTCAGCAGCAGCCGGTTCTTCAGCAGCTGGAGGGCCGTCAGGTGGAAGTTCACGATGCCCGGTCCGTGCAGACCGCTGATCTCCCCGACCGCGGCGAGCAGGACGTCGAGCCGCTCGCGGTAGTCGTCGGCACCGAAGTCATCCAGACCGGTCTCGGCGCTCGCCTTCGTGTGCAGCACCGCCGCATCCAGTGGACAGTCAGACGCCATGGTGGCCATGAAGGTGCGCATCTCCTCCACGTCGGCGGAGAAGCGAGGGAGGCGGAGGTCGTCCACGACGATCGGAGATGCGTTACGCTGCATATCGTAATGCAATCACGAAGACCCGCATCTGACCAGAGGGCGCTGGCGCCGGGGCGACCACGCGACCCCCGGATCGACCGTGCCGTGCTGGAGGCAACGGCGGCGTTGATCATCGAGTCGGGCTACGCGGCCGTCACGATCGCCGCTATCGCCGAACGCGCCGGCACGACGAAGCCCGCCATCTACCGGCGCTGGCCCAGCAAGGCGCACCTCGTGCACGAGGCGGTCTTCCCTGACGGCGAGTCGATGTCGCTGCCAGCGTCTGCCTCGTTCGCCGACGATGTGCGCGAAATGCTGCGACGCACCGCAGCAGCCTTCTCAGAGCCGGCCGCGCGCGCGGCCCTTCCCGGTCTGCTCGGCGAGATCACTGCCGACCCCACCCTGCACACTGTTCTGCTCGATCGTTTCTCCGCAGTGTGGGTCGGCCTCGACGACCGGCTCGCCGCAGCCGCCGAGGCGGGCGAGGTGCGCAGCAACCTCGATCCGGCAGCTCTCCTGGAGGCGATCTCGGGCTCGGTCCTGATGGCTCTGCTGATCCGCACCACCCCCACCCTGGACGACACGTGGATCGACCACACCGCCGTACTGCTGACGAAAGGCATCACCCCGTGACTGCTCACGACTCCACCACCGCTTGGCGCGAACTGCTCACGACCCTCGGTGAGCTCGACCAGGGATTCCTCGAAGGACCGCGTGCAGTCAGCGACGACCGCCACATCGCCGACGGCTATCGCGCGATCGCGACCACGCTCGGCGTCGCGCTCGACACGTACCTGTTCGCCGAGCCGACCCGTCCGGTGTTCGTGCCGGTCAACACCCCCTTTCGCCGCGACCGGCGCTGGGGCGGCGACAACACCGATGCCTACTACTTCATCGCCCCGATCGACCCGACGCGTCGCTACCGCATCAGCGGCAACCGGGGCGACAGCGTCTACTTCTCGCTGACGGCCTACAACGAGCCTGCCCCGGGAGCCTGGTCAGACAAGGTCGTGGCGGTGGTGCGCGACGACGACATCGAGTGCGACGGCGACGGCGACTTCTCCTTCGACCTCGGCCCGCTCCCCGAGGCCGCCGTGCTGATGACGCGCGACTACCAGCTCGACCCGACCACCGGGTGCCCGATCGCGTGGCACATCGAGTGTCTCGACGAGCCCGACCCCATCAGGCACGGCGACGCCGAGACCGCGGCATCGCTGCGCGCCACTGCTGCGTGGCTGAAGATGATGTTCGCGATCGTGCCGCTCTCGGTGGGCGTGCGTACCGACGACGAGCACACGGCCGGCCACGAGATCGCCCAGGTGGCCAACACGTTCGGCGACCCCTACCAGGTGCCTGACGCCAACTTCGGCTGGTCGGCGCGCGACGCCTGCTACGCGTTCGGCAGCTTCGACCTCGCCGACGACGAAGCCATGGTGATCACCCACCGTCCGCCAGCCTGCCGTTTTTGGAGCCTGGTGGTCTGGAACCAGTTCATGGCCACCCACAACGTGACCGATGCACGCAGCTCGGTGAACATCGGCAGCGCTGTGCCCAACGCCGATGGCACGGTCACCATCGTCGTCTCTCGGGGCCTGACCCGACACCCCAACGCGGTGACCACCCTCGACTATCCCCGCGGCAACCTGGCGTTCCGTTGGTTCCTCACCGACGCCGTGCCGGAGCCAGCGGAGGTTCGTGTGGTCAAGCTGGCCGACGCACCGACCACGCTCAGCTAGACCAACCCGCCTAGACCAGCCCGCCTAGACGATGTCGGTGACCTTCACCCGGGCCTCGTCGGCCTCCTGATCGGTCAGCTTGAGCTGACTCTGGCGCTCTGCCTCGACTCGGCGCAGGAAGTGATCGACCTCTTCGGCGACCCGCTCGGGGGTCCACCCCAGCTCGTCAGCCATCAACTTCGCGACCGCAGGTGCAGCGCCGACACCGCGGTCGAAGGTCTCGATGGAGATGCGGGTGCGGCGGGTGAGAACGTCGTCGAGGTGGCGTGCCCCCTCGTGCGTGACCGCGTAGACGATCTCGGCAGCCAGGTAGTCCTCGGCCCCTTCGAGCGGCAGCGCCAGCACGCGCCGCCCTTGGATCAGGGCGAGCAGATCGTCGATGAGGCCGCCGTAGCGGGAGAGCAAGTGGTCGATGCGCACGACGTGCAACCCCGAACGTCGCGCCAGCATCACCCGCTGGTTCGACCGCGTCTCGTACCCGTCGGCGCCGAGCAGTGGCACCCGGTCGGTGATCGAGTCGCGGATGCTCACATTGGCTGTGGTCTTCAGCGAGTGCGCGGCTGCGTCGACGGCGTCCTTCGCCATCACCCGGTAGGTGGTCAGCTTGCCGCCAGCGATCATCACGAGCCCGGACACCGGGGTGACCACGGTGTGCTCGCGCGAGATGCGGGACGTCGGCTCCGACTCGCCAGACAGCAACGGTCGCAGCCCGGCGTAGACGCCCTCGACGTCCTCATGGTCCAACGGCTCGCGCAGGATCGAGTTCACGTTGTCGAGCACGTAGTCGATGTCGGCACGACTCGCGGCCGGGTGGGCCTTGTCGAGGCTCCAGGGGGTGTCGGTCGTGCCGATGATCCAGTGCCGACCCCACGGGATGACGAAGAGCACGGAGGTCTTCGTGCGCACGATGAAGCCGGCGTCCGACCGGATCCGGTCGCGCGGCACCACGAGGTGGATGCCCTTGGAGGCCTGCACGTGCAGGGCGCCACGACCGCCGACCAGCTCTTGGATCTCGTCGGTCCACACCCCGGCAGCGTTGATCACCACGCGCGCCCTGACCTCGAAGTCTCGGTCGTGCTCGAGGTCGCGCGCCCGGACGCCGACCACACGCTCGCCCTCGCGCAGGAACCCGGTGACGCGCGTTCGCGTGGCCACGTGCGCGCCATGCGAGGCCGCGGTGCGGGCGGTCATCATCACCAGTCGCGCGTCGTCGACCTGGCAGTCGTAGTACTGGATGGCGCCCGCGAGCTTGTCGGCCTTGAAGTCCGGCGCGATCCGCGCAACGCCACGCCGGGTCAGGTGACGGTGCCGGGGCACGCCCATGCCCCCCAGAGAACGACCAGTCTTTCCGAGCATCGCCATGCCGTCATAGAGCGCAAGCCCGGCGCCGACGTAAGGCCGCTCCCACCCGCGGTGAGTGAGCGGGTAGAGAAAGGGCACCGGCTTCACGAGGTGCGGCGCCAGCCGGGTGAGCAGCAGGCCGCGCTCTTGCAGGGCCTCGCGCACCAGACCGAAGTCGAGCATCTCGAGGTAGCGCAGGCCGCCGTGCACCAGCTTGCTGCTTCGACTGCTGGTGCCGCTCGCGAGGTCGCGCTGCTCGAGCAGACCGGTGTTGAGCCCCCGGGTCACGGCGTCCAGCGCGACGCCCGCGCCGACCACCCCGCCACCCACCACGAGGACGTCGAGCTCGCCCTCACCCTCGAGGCCCGACATCGCGGCGATCGCCGCGTCGCGGCCACTCGGGCTCAACGCACTGGTACTCATCTGCCCATCCAAGCAAAGAGGTGTGTCTGGGGCGTTGCGCGCGCTACCCGATCACCGAGAACCGTCCGGCTGCTACCAGGGTTGCGCGGCGTTCGTCGGGGAGGGGCTCTTCGACGACGTAGCGGCGGGGGCCGGAGTCCGGGGCGTGCAGCAGGGTGTCGTCGCCGACGAAGAACCCGACGTGGGTGATCCGGGTGCCGGGACCGTCCTTGGCGAAGAACCACAAGTCGCCTGGCTGCTCGGCCCCGAGCTCGACGCGATCGCACGCAAGGGCTTGGTCGGCGGCATCGCGTGGCACGGCGATGCCCACGGAGCGGAAGCTGATGTGCACCAGGCCCGAGCAGTCGATGCCGGCGTGGGTGAGCCCACCCCACACGTACGGCGTGCCGAGGTAGTCGCGCGCGATCGCGACCACGCTGTCTTCGTCGAAGGCGATGTCGTCGCGGCGCACCCAACCCGGGTAGCCGGTCGGGTCCTTCGATGAGGCCTGACCCGGCACCGAGACACGCAGCCAGCCGTCGCCGCCCTCGCGCGCCTCGACGTACTCGCCCGCCAGCAGCTGGGTCACCTGCTCCGCGTCTTCAGCCGGCTCGACGAACACGCCGGTGGTGCGGATCGCCCTCATGTACTCACTCCCGTCACGCCCAGGCCCGGCGCCGAGCTCAGCACCAGCTCGTCGCCGTCGTAGGTCGGTCCTCCGTCGTAGGGCGACGCCTCGGCCCACCAGCCAGAATCCAGGTCGGGCATCGCCGTCGTGCCCACCGCAGCCACCAGTGCAGCCGCGGCTCCCACGCCCACGTGCGACTCCAGCATCGACCCCACGATGGTGCCGAAACCGTGCAGGCCGGCCACGCGGAGCAGCTCGAGAGCCGGGGTGAGCCC
>JBAUWM010000389.1:0-2275 GCA_049583775.1 Nocardioides sp. | reverse complement strand
GGCCTGCCCCGACCGCGCGGCCCTCACGCTGTGCGTCACGCTCGCGAAGGCGGTCCAGGGATGACCGGCGTGATCCGGTCGATCAACGTCGGCACCCCGCGGGCCGCCCAGTGGGCGACGATCGGGCGAACGTCGATCAACAAGGAGCCGGTGCACGGTCCGGTCGAGGTGGGCACGCTGGGCCTCGTCGGCGACCAGGTGTCCAACCCGAAGTACCACGGCGGCCCCGACAGGGCGGTCTACGCCTTCGCACGCGAGGACCTGGACCGGTGGGCCGCAGCGCTCGGTGCCGAGATTCGCGACGGTGCGTTCGGCGAGAACCTGACGACGACCGGCATCGACGTCAACGGTGCCGAGATCGGCGAGCGTTGGCGGATCGGTGACGCCGTGCTCGAAGTCGCCGGGTTTCGTACGCCGTGCAACGTCTTCAAGACCTGGATGGGTCGTTCTGGCTTCGACGATCGGGCGTGGGTCAAGCGCTTCGCCCAGGACGGCCGGCCAGGGCCCTACTTGCGGGTCGTCGCTCCCGGGACGCTGAGGGCCGGTGACCCGATCGAGGTCGTCGTCCTGGGCAGCGGACTCTCGGTATCGGATGCCTTCCGTCGCGCGCACAACCTGGAGTGATCTAGGTTACGAACCAGAATCTTTGCCCGCCCCGCCCGCACCAGGAGCGATCTTGCCCGTCAATCACGACACTTCCTTCGTCGACCACCTCGCGCAGAACGTCGCGCTGCAGTTCCTCGACCGAGTCAGCGTCTCGCCGGATGCCGAGGCGTTCCGCTTCCCGCGCGGAGAGGCCTGGGAATCGGTTACCTGGCAACAGGCTGGCGACCACGTCTCGCGACTCGCAGCCGGCCTGCTCTCGCTGGGTCTGGAGTCGGAGCAGCGGATCGGCATCGCCTCTGGCACGCGGTATGAGTGGATCCTGGCCGACCTGGCGGTGATGTGCGCCGGAGGAGCCACGACCACGGTCTATCCGACCACCAACGCCGGCGACACTGCGTTCATCCTCAGCGACTCCGAGTGCCGCTTCGTCTTCGCCGAGGACGACAGCCAGATCGAGAAGTTGCGCGAGCAAGAGGCCAAGCTGCCGCTGCTGAGCACCATCATCACGTTCGATGGCACCACCGACGGTGAGAAAGTGATCAACCTCGACCGGCTCGCGCAGCTGGGCGATGCCTACCTCGCTGAGCACCCGGATGTGATTCGGACGACCGCCGAGGCGATCCCCGGCGATCAGTTGGCCACGTTGATCTATACCTCGGGCACCACCGGTCGTCCCAAGGGCGTTCGCACGCTGCACAAGGCCTGGGTCTACGAGGGCTCGGCGATCCAGGTACAGAAGATCCTGGACGAGACCGACCTTCAGTTCCTGTGGCTGCCTATGGCGCACTCGTTCGGCAAGGTGTTGCTCTCCGCCCAGCTGGCGTGCGGCTTCGCTACCGCCATCGACGGCCGAGTCGACAAGATCATCGAGAACCTCGGCGTGGTGAAGCCGACGTTCATGGGCGCCGCCCCCCGCATCTTTGAGAAGGCGCACGCTCGCATCACCACCATGCAGGCCACCGAGGGTGGTTTGAAGGAGAAGCTGTTCAAGCAGGCCTTCAAGGTCGGCTTGGCGGTCGACGCTCTTACCAACGCCGGCAAGTCGGTGCCGCTGCCACTGAAGGTGCAGCACGCGTTGTTCGACAAGCTGGTCTTCAGCAAGGTGCGCGACCGGTTCGGAGGCCGCGTCCGCTTCTTCATCTCTGGCTCGGCTGCCCTGAACGCCGAGATCGCCGCGTGGTTCCACGCCGCTGGCATCCTCATCCTCGAGGGCTACGGCATGACCGAGAACGCAGCTGGGGCCACGGTGAACCACCCCGACCACTACAAGATGGGCACCGTCGGGCCGGCCATCCCCGGCAGCGAGGTCAAGATCGGCGACGGCGACGAGGTGCTGCTGCGTGGCCCGCACATCATGGCCGGCTATCACAACAACCCCGATGAGACCGCCAAGACGATCGACTCCGAGGGCTGGCTGCACACCGGCGACAAGGGAAGCCTCGACGACGAGGGGTTCCTCACCATCACGGGACGGATCAAGGATCTCTTCAAGACCTCGGGCGGCAAGTACATCGCCCCGTCGTCTATCGAGGCCAAGTTCAAGGCGATCTGCCCCTACGCCAGCCAGTTCATGGTCTTCGGCAACGAACGCAACTTCGTGGTCGCCCTGGTCACCCTCGACCCTGACGCCATGACCGACTGGGCGAAGGAGAACGGCATGGCGGACGCC
>JBAUWM010000388.1:0-2610 GCA_049583775.1 Nocardioides sp. | reverse complement strand
CGGGTGCACCTGACGCCCAGCGTCGCGCCGGGACGCTCGACGCAGGTGATTGACTCGCCCTGCTCTTAGGTTCGTGTGGGGGGCGGCCCCGCCGAGCGGTGGGCTGGCCACCGATCGTGTGTCGACTTCGGTGGCTGAGCCACCGCTCCCAGCGGCGACGCGGACGAGCGGTGCGCCTGCCACCGAACGCTGAGGGATCTCGGTGGCTGAGGCACCCCTACCCGGGGCGACGCCGAGGAGCGGTTCAGCCGCCACCGAACGCGAAGGGACTTCGGTGGCTGAGGCACCGCTATCCGGGGCGGCGCCTCAGGGGCGGTGCGCCTGCCACCGAACGCGAAGGGACTTCGGTGGCTGAGCCACCGCTCCCCGGCCGTCAGCCCGCCAGACCCGCCTTGAGCTTGCCGGCCATCTCGCGGACGGCGGCGGGGGCGCGACGCCCGATGCCGACGAGGTTGAAGAAGCTGTGGATGGTGTCGGGGAAGCGCTGCAACTCGACGGCCACGCCGGCGTCGGCGAGCTTGCGGGCGTAGGCCTCGCCCTCGTCGCGCAGCGGGTCGAAGCCGGCGGTTGCCACGTAGGCGGGCGCCAACCCGGGCGGCAGGTCGGCGTGCAGCATCGAGATGCGCGGGTCGGCCGGGTCTGCGTCGTAGGTGCGGTTGGCGAGGTCGATGAAGTCGGCGGTGAGGTAGAAGCCGTCGGCGAACAGGTCGCGACTGCGGGTGGTGGCGCCCATGTCGGTGAGCGGGTAGACGAGCAACTGAAAGGCGAGCGGTAGCCCGGCGCGGGCTGCCTCGATCGCCACGTGGGCCGCCAGGTTGCCGCCGGCGGAGTCGCCGCCCACAGCAAGGCGCGTCGGGTCAGCGCCCAGCGAGGCGGCGTTCTCGACCGCCCAGCGGTAGCCGGTGACGGCGTCGTCGTGGCCAGCGGGGAAGACGTGCTCCGGCCCCATCCGGTACTCGATTGAGAGCACCCGGACGCCGGCCTCGGTGGCCAGCAGGCGGCAAGTCGGGTCGTGGGAGTCGATCGAGCCGTACATGAAGCCGCCACCGTGGAAGAACACCAGCATCGGGCCGGACGCGGCCGCGTTGGCGGGCGTGTAGAGCCGCATCGGGAGGCCGGCCGCCTCGAAGTCGCGCACCGCGCCGATCTTCTGACTGCCGCCGGCCATCGCCGTCTGGGTCTCGATTAGGGCGCGGGCCTCAGGGAACGGCAACGTCTCGGCGCCGGGCATGCGGGCGAGGCGTTGCATGCGCAGCATCAGCTGGATCTCGGGGGCGAGCGTCTGGCCGTCGATGACCACCGGCTTGCCGGCGAGCGCCTTCTGCACCCGCTCGGGTAGCGCCATGGTGGTCTTGAGCACGAGCGCCTCGACGCGTTGTTGGGGAGTCACCGGAGCAACCTAACGGCACTGCCCACGTCGTGGTCACCCTGCGTTCACCCAGCGGTGCCACACTCCGAGACATGTCGTTGGAGATCGTTCCGGAGCACGCTGCCACCGCGCTCGAGACGGGACACACGGGTGCGGCGCAGGGCGTGCCCGACGAGGCCTACGACGTCGACGTGCCGTACACCCCCGACCACGATCAACTGGCCGGAGTCGAGAAGTTCGACGACCGCTTTCTCGACCGTGAGCTGTCGTGGCTGAGGTTCAACCAGCGGGTGCTCGAGCTCGCCGAAGACCAGTCGCTCCCACTGCTCGAGCGCACCCGCTTCCTGGCGATCTTCACCAGCAACCTCGATGAGTTCTTCATGGTGCGGGTGGCCGGACTCAAGCGCCGGATCGCGGCCGGACTCGCCGTGCGGGCTGCGTCCGGGCTGATGCCGCGCGGCGTGCTGGAGCAGATCTGGCAGGTCACCCGCGAGTTGAGCCAGCGACAGGCGTCGCTGTTTCGCGACGAGCTGATCCCGGCGCTGCTCGAGCAGGAGATCGAGCTGGTGCGCTGGGAAGACCTCGACCGTGACGAGCAGAAGTACTGCAAGAAGCTGTTCAAGGACCGGATCTTCCCGGTGCTCACTCCCCTGGCCGTCGACCCGGCCCACCCCTTCCCCTACATCTCTGGGCTCTCGCTCAACCTCGCGGTGGTGATCCGCAACCCGCAGACCGAGAAGGAGCACTTCGCCCGGGTGAAGGTGCCGCAGATCTTTGAGCGGTTCGTGCCGCTCGGGGCACCCGGTCGCGGCGCTCGGTTCGTGCCACTCGAGGACGTGATCGGCTCGCACCTCAAGCGGCTCTTCCCCGGCATGGAAGTGCTCGAGGCGCACACCTTCCGGGTCACCCGCAACGAGGACCTCGAGGTCGAGGAGGACGACGCCGAGAACCTGCTCGCCGCGCTCGAAAAGGAATTGTTGCGACGCCGGTTCGGCCCGCCAGTGCGGCTCGAGGTGGAGGAGTCGATCTCCGACGGCGTGCTCGACCTGCTCGTCTCCGAGCTCGGGATCACCAACGAGGAGGTCTTCCGGCTGCCCGGCCCTCTCGACCTGCGCGGCCTGCACGGCATCGCCGACCTGAGCCGTGAGGAGCTGAAGTACCCCGCCTTCGTGCCGACCACGCACGCCAAGCTGGCCGAGGTGGAGTCGTCGGCGCCGGTCGACATCTTCAAGGCGGCCCGG
>JBAUWM010000387.1:0-2258 GCA_049583775.1 Nocardioides sp. | reverse complement strand
GGCCTGGGCTGGGACTACCACCTGGAACGGCTGGCCGCGTCGCTGGCAGGCGGCGATGTCGCCGCGGTCGACTTCGAGCCTCACCTCGCCCTTGAGCAGCACTATCGCGACCTCTTCGGCGGGTAGGAAGCACGCCGCTCAGCCTCACGATCGTGCACGCAGGTACCGGAGGAGTCCACGACCGTGGACTCGTCGACCCACCCGCACCGCCTCCCGAGTTTGACCAAAAGAACCCAGGTAACGCGCCCGTCTCTGAACGTTCACACGTGCGCGTCAGATTGACGCTCCCAGACAGTGTTGCTTCTGGCAGAGATTGGTACTGTGTGGGTACAACAGGTGCAAGTTCCAGCTGGTCTGACGCCCGCGGAGTTTGTGATCCAACGGCGTTTCTGCTTTGTGGTAACCCCACGTGGTCGGAGCGACGTGTCACCGCATCTGGTGTGGGTCGCCGAAGTGGCGGCTCTCGTTCCGATAACAGGAGTAACGAGCACATGGCTCAAGGCACCGTGAAGTGGTTCAACGCCGAGAAGGGTTTCGGCTTCATTGCGCAGGAGGACGGCGGCGACGACGTTTTCGTGCACTACTCGGCGATCCAGACGCAGGGTTACAAGTCCCTCGACGAGAACCAGAAGGTCGAGTTCGACGTCACCCAGGGCCCCAAGGGTCCCCAGGCGGAGAACGTTCGCGCCGTCTGATCTGAGGTCTCCTCAGTAAGACCCCGAAGGCCCAGCACCACCGAGTCTTCACCGAGGCCCCGCCAGTTCGCCTGGCGGGGCCTCGGCACGTTTTCTCTCGACTGTCGCGCTACCGAGCCCGTGCGTGACCAGCAGGAATGACTCGGAATAACCATCTCGCCAAGGCGGAGCACCGCGTAGGCTCGGAGGGCAGGGTCAATCGGGTGACCACCGCACGACGAGAGGGCTGAGATGTACGACCAGTTCGACGTCACGTTGGAGGATGCCGACCTTCTCGGCGAGGTCGAGCTCACCACCAACCTCATCATCGCCGCGAGCGAGTCAGACGCTCCGCTGAGCCTCGACGAGATCGATCGGATCCTCGGCGTCCAGCACTGAGCCTCTCGGCGGGGTCAGCAGGTCGCGAACAGCACCGGACCGGTGCTGAGGTCGGAGAGCACGTAGCTGCCCTCGACCGGCTCGAGCTCGAGCGTCACGACGTTGTCGTCGGCGGTCACGTCGCCCAACGTGAACCGGTCGGCGAAGTCGCCGCCCTGCCCCGGTGCCGGCCCGGAGGCGAGCACTGCTCGGGTGTCGGCGTTGGTGCGTGCCTGCTCGGCGCTCTCGAACGACAGCGCTACCCGCACCTCGCCGCCGGGCACTGCGGCGATCGCGAACCCGGTGACCGGGTTGATGTCTCCGGCCTGTGCCACGAGTGCCTCACCCTCGGCCTGCTCGGTCGGGTCGGCGTTACCCATTGCGAGCTCACCGCATGCGGTGTCACCGGTGTAGAGCGCGGCGGTGAGGGCGCCCTCGACGGCGGCGAGGACGCCGTCCGACAGCTGCGCGGACTCATCAGCGTCCGCGGCCTCGACCGCGGCGTCGATTCCCCGTTGCGAGTCGCTGGAGACGATCAGACCGGCGTCGGCGTCGAGCACGATGAAGGTCAGCTCGGGTGTCACCTCGGCAGTGATCGCGTCGACTTCGGAGTCACTGATCCACGGGCCCGTCTCAGAGCCAGGCTCTTCGTAGCCGAGAGCGCGGAGTCGATCGGCCACAGCGTCGAGGTCGACGTCGCCGGCGCCCATCAGCACCGACGCCCCGGACGCCCCCTGGCTGAAGAGCTCCCAGTCGATGCTGGCGGCGGAGAATCCGAGCTGGTCGTGCATCACCAGCGTCGACTCGCGGAGCGCCGTGGTCGAGGTCAGGTCAGCCTCGAACCCGAGGTCGAGCAGGCGTTGCACGTCTTCGGGTGACGAGGTTGCGTCGAGATCGAGCCCGAGCTCGCTGCGCACGCCAGCCCAATCGGTCCACGAGAATCGGGCTGCATCGTCGGGAGCCATCGCGACCGCCAGCTCGAGCTCGCTGCGGTCGTCGTCGAAGGCGAGCTGCCACACCACAACGCCGGCGCCGAGGGCCAACAGCATGACGAGGGTCGCCACGACCGTTCCCCGAACCGTCATCGTGCGTTGGCGATTCATTTCGACTGAGTGCTTTCCATGCGGGGGAGGGTGAATGTGAGACTAGTCGGGTGCCCGCAACCTCCCCGCAGGACGTGCTCGCTGCCGGTGTCGTCGTGTTCCG
>JBAUWM010000386.1:0-1693 GCA_049583775.1 Nocardioides sp. | reverse complement strand
GCAGGCGTTTCTGGTGGCGGCTGCGACCAGTGAGACGAGCGACAGCACCTGCCGCCGACTGCGTGACGCGGTAGGCGTCGCAGACGCCGGGCACCGAGCGGACGGCCTTGAGCACGTTGTCGAGATGCTTGGCTTCGGCCATCTCGAACGTGAAGCGTGACTTGGCGACGCGGTCGCGCGTGGTGGAGAGGTTCGCGCTGAGGATGTTCACGTGCGCATCAGACAGCACCATCGTGATGTCGGAGAGCAGCCGGGCTCGGTCGAGAGCTTCGACCTGAATGTTCACGAGGAACGTCGACTGACCGGTGGGCGCCCACTCGACCTCGAGCACCTTCTGGGGCTGAAGCAGCAGGTTCTCTGCGTTGGTGCAGTCCTTGCGGTGCACCGAGACCCCGCCGCCCTTGGTGACGAAGCCCAAGATCTCGTCGGGAGGCACCGGCGTGCAGCACTTGGCGAGCTTGACCCAGATGTCGGGTGAGCCCTTGACCATGACGCCCGAGTCACCAGCGGCCCCAGCGGCGCGCGAGCTGCCGCGGCGCCCCGTGATGGTGACGGCCTCGGAGAGATCTTCCTGGGCGCCGTCGTTGCCGCCATGCAGGCCGACAACCCGCTGGACGACGGCCTGGGCGCTGATGTTGCCCTCACCGACGGCCGCGTACAAGGCGGTCACGTCAGCCACGTTGAAGTGGGCTGCGGCGAGCGAAAGGGACTCGTGGGAGAGAAGGCGCTTGAGCGGCAGGCCCTCCTTGCGCATCATCCGGGCGATCTGGTCCTTGCCCTGATCGATCGCCTCTTCACGCCGCTCCTTGGTGAACCACTGGCGGATCTTGGAGCGGGCCCGCGGAGACTTCACGAACGTGAGCCAGTCGCGCGAGGGTGCCGCGTTGGCCGACTTCGTCGTGAAGACCTCGACCACGTCGCCGTTCTCGAGCGTCGACTCCAGGGGCACGAGGCGACCGTTCACGCGAGCGCCGATGGTGTGGTGGCCAACCTCGGTGTGCACGGCGTAGGCGAAGTCGACCGGCGTCGACGCCGCGGGCAGCGCGATGACGTCCCCGCGGGGCGTGAACACGTAGGTCTCGGCGCGGTTGATCTCGAAACGCAACGACTCGAGGAACTCCCCCGGGTCGTCGATCTCGCTCTGCCAGTCGAGCAGTTGTCGAACCCACGACATGTCGGCGTTGGCCGAGTCACCGTCGAGCTTGGCGTCTGTGTCGCGGCCCTCGCGGCCGTCCTCCTTGTACTTCCAGTGCGCCGCGACGCCGTACTCGGCTCGGCGGTGCTGGGCGAAGGTACGGATCTGCATCTCGACGGGCTTGCCGGACGGACCGATCACCGTGGTGTGCAACGACTGGTACATGTTGAACTTAGGCATCGCGACGTAGTCCTTGAACCGGCCGAGCACCGGGTTCCAACGCGAGTGCAGCACGCCGAGCACCGAGTAGCAGTCGCGGTCCTCGTCGACCAGGATCCGGATGCCGACCAGGTCGTAGATGTCGGTGAACTCGCGGCCGCCCACGATCATCTTCTGGTAGATCGAGTAGTAGTGCTTGGGCCGGCCTGTGACGGTGGCCTTGACCTTGGCGTCGCGCAGATCCTCCTCGACCTGGGTGATCACCTCGGCCAGGAACTGGTCGCGCGAGGGCGCGCGCTCGGCGACCATCCGCACGATCTCGTCGTAGATCTTGGGGTG
>JBAUWM010000385.1:0-2486 GCA_049583775.1 Nocardioides sp. | reverse complement strand
CTGACAAGGGTTTCGAGCTCATCGCCGTCGATCGCCGCCTCGACGAGCAGGGCTGCTTCCTGCTCGGCGAAGACGCAGCCCGCGGCGCGGAGGCGAGAGACGACGGTCACAGCAGCATCATGGCGCGGCTCTGTCCACGTGGCGTGCACCTCATGTGACGCGCGACGCGTTCGCTGGCGGGCCACTTTGGTCGGGCGCATCGTTCCCGGTGCGGCGTCAACGAGGTCGTCGCCCGGAGAAACGGATGTTCGACATGCACAAGTTCTCGAAGCCCACGCTCCTCGTGGCAGCGTTCCTGGCGCTGCTCATGATGGCGGCAGGGGTCGGCACCTCGGTGGCGGCCGGCAAGTTCATCATCACCAGCAAGTCACAGATCAAGCCCAGCGTGGTCAAGCAGCTCAAGGGAGCCCGCGGTCCTGCTGGACCCCAAGGCCCCCAGGGTGTCGCTGGGTCGAGCACGGGAGTGCCCGGTCCGGCCGGTCCGCAGGGCCCGGCGGGTCCCGCTGGCCCGCAAGGACCCCCCGGCACTGGAAGCGGTACTGGAACCCCCGGTCCTGCTGGCCCTGCAGGGCCGGCTGGACCTGCTGGACCGGCTGGGCCGGCTGGCCCCGCTGGAACGTCCTACGTGCTGTACGCCTTTAAGAACGCCGATGTGGGAGTGTCACAGGCAAGTACCGGCACCAACATCGGTCAGCGGACGGGTCTGCGTCCCGGCTCCTACCTGGCCACCGCGACGTTCACGCTGGTGATCAACGACATCGACAGCGGCTCAGACGGTGCGGTTTGCCGGTTGAGCGGAGGGTCGGACTTTGACGAGCACACCACCTTGTTCCCTTTCTCGGCCGACGGTGGCGAGTTCCACTCGACGGTCACGCTTCAGATAGCCACGACCAACCCGGGAAGCGTCGTGGTCAATTGCCGGCGGCTGGCAAGCGGCTATGCAGTGGCGGCCCGGATGCTGAAGCTGACGATGCTTCCGCTGACCTCGGTCGAAGCGGTCAACTTCAACTAGTCCTGGTTGCCCGTCGCGGGCTCGGGTCCGCGACGGGCGCGGTCGAACCATCGCCCCAGAACTGAAACGTGTTCTAGATTGCCGGCATGACTCCTGACGTCTTCGCCCCGGCCACCCTCGGCCCGGTGAGCCTGCGCAACCGCACGGTGAAGGCCGCCACCTTCGAGGGACGCACGCCCGAGGGGCAGGTCACCGACGAGCTCATCGACTATCACCTCGCCGTGGCCGAGGGAGGCGTCGGGCTCACGACCGTGGCGTACCTCGCCGTCGCTCCCGAGGGGCGCACCAGCCGCGAGGTGATCGTGGTCGGACCTGACACGGCTGCCGGTCTGGCTCGCCTGACCGACGCCATCCACGCCACCGGCGCCAAGGTGGCCGGCCAGGTGGGGCACGCCGGTCCGGTGGCCAACGGACGGTCGAACGGCGTGCGTGCGATCGCGGCGAGCCGGGCCCCTAGCCCGTTGTCGATGCAGATGATCGGGTCGGCCTCCGAGCGCGACATCACCCGCGTGACCCACGCCTACGTGGCGACGTCCCGCACCCTGGTCGACGCCGGGTTCGACGTGCTCGAGCTGCACATGGCGCACAGCTATCTCATCTCGTCGTTCCTGGCGCCGGGGCTGAACAAGCGCAAGGACCGCTGGGGTGGGCCACTGGAGAACCGTGCCCGGCTGGCCCGGCAGGTCGCGCGTGCGGTCCGCGACGAGGTCGGCAACGAGGTGGCGATCACCGCCAAGGTGTCGCTCAGCGATGGCTTCCGCGGTGGCGTGACCACCGAGGAGGGACTGGAGTTCGCCCAGCTCCTGGAAGCGGACGGCAGTGTCGACGGGCTTCAGATGAGCGGCGGGTCGTCGTTGATGAACCCGATGTACCTCTTCCGTGGCGGTGCGCCGGTGGCTGAGTTCGCGGCGACCATGCCGCCCTTGGTGCGGTTGGGCATGAAGACCCCGATCGGCAAGTCGTTCATGAAGACCTACGACTTCGAGGAGGCGTACTTCTGGGAGAAGGCGGTGCGCTTCCGCGAAGGCTTGTCTCTCCCGCTCATGCTGCTCGGCGGCATCAACCGACGCGACACGATGGATCGGGCGATGGCCGCTGGCTTCGACTTCGTCGCGATGGGCCGCGCCCTGCTGCGCGAGCCCGACCTGGTGAACCGGTTCCAGCGCGAGCAGGCGGTCGAGGGCGCGTGCATCCACTGCAACCGGTGCATGCCGACCATCTACTCGGACGGCGGAACTCACTGCCCGATCATCACCGAGACCGTCACGTCGTCGGCGCGGGATTGACCCGAAACCTTCCGCAAAACTAGAACATGTTCTATGTTTCGAGACGCTCGTACCTCGCTCCTCAACAACCGTGTTTCGAGACGCTCGTACCTCGCTCCTCAACAACCGTGTTTCGAGACGCTCGTACCTCGCTCCTCAACAACCGAAGGTCAGGCATGTCACAGGTCATCCCCGAGAAGCCCCTCCGC
>JBAUWM010000384.1:0-2723 GCA_049583775.1 Nocardioides sp. | reverse complement strand
GTGTTGCACCAACGCTGCGGACCCGCCAGGCGAAACTCGGCCCCATGACGCGCCGCTACAGGTCGAGCTTGTAGCCCAAGCCGCGCACGGTGACGAGGTACTTCGGCTCGCCGGGATCGGGTTCGAGCTTGGCGCGCAGTCGCTTCACGTGGACGTCGAGGGTCTTGGTGTCGCCGACGTAGTCGGAGCCCCAGACCCGGTCGATCAGCTGACCGCGAGTGAGCACGCGACCGGGGTTGCGCAGGAACATCTCGAGCAGCTCGAACTCCTTGAGCGGAAGCCGTTGCTCGGTGCCGTCGACGGTGACGACGTGGCGCTCGACGTCCATGCGGACCGGGCCGGCCTCGAGGGTGTCGGGCATCAGGTCGGGGTCGGTGCCGCGGCGCAGGACGGCGCGGATCCGGGCGACCAGCTCGCGCGGCGAATAGGGCTTGGTGACGTAGTCATCGGCGCCGAGCTCGAGGCCGACCACCTTGTCGACCTCGTCGTCCTTGGCGCTGACCATGATCACCGGCACGTTGGAGGTCTGCCGGATGGTGCGGCACACCTCGGTGCCGGAGATGCCGGGGAGCATGAGGTCGAGCAGCACGATGTCAGCACCGTTGCGGTCGAACTCGACCAGGGCGGCGTTGCCGTCGGCCGCGATCGCGACCTCGAAGCCCTCTTTGCGGAGCATGTAGGCCAAGGCTTCGCTGTAGCTCACTTCGTCTTCGACGACGAGTACGCGTGTCACGGCAGTTCCTCCTGCGTTGGGGTGCGCGCCTCTGCGCGCGGGAGAGTAAGGGTGAACGTCGAGCCCTGGCCTTCCACCGACCAGACTCGCACCTCGCCGCCGTGGGTGGCCGCGACATGCTTGACGATCGAGAGGCCAAGACCGGTGCCTCCGGTGGAGCGGTGCCGAGCGGGGTCGACGCGGTAGAAGCGCTCAAAGATGCGGTCGACCTCGCCTTCGGGGATGCCGATGCCCTGGTCGACCACGCTGATCTCGACCATCTGATCGGCGGCTCGAGTGGTCACCAGCACGGTTGAGTCTGGGTCGGAGTAGTGCACCGCGTTCGCCACCAGGTTGGCCACGGCCGTCGTGATCTGTTCCTCGTTGCCCAGCAGCCGCAAACCGGGCTCACCCCCGGTGATCACCGAGATGCCCTTCGCCGCGGCGTCGATGGCACTGGTGTCGACCGCCAGCTTGAGGACGTCGTCCATGGCCATCGGAAGCGGCGAGTCGAGTGGCTCGTCGCCCTGCAGTCGTGACAGCTCGATGACCTGCTGCACGAGTCTGGTCAGTCGGTCGCTCTCGATGACCATGCGGTCGGAGAAACGCTTGACTGCCTCAGGGTCCTCGGCCGCGTCATGCACAGCGTCCGAGAGCAGCCGGATCGCTCCGACCGGGGTCTTGAGCTCGTGGCTGACGTTCGCCACGAAGTCGCGGCGCACGGCCTCTACGCGGCGCTCGCGGGTGCGGTCCTCGACCAACGCGAGCACCAGACGTGAGCCGAGGGGTGCGACGCGGACCGTCACGTGTCGGTTCGGCCCCTGAGTGCGCGACATCACGAGCTCGGTCTCGCGGATCTGCCCGTCGCGGCGCACTTCGCTCACCAGCGAGGCGAGCGTGTCGGAGACCAGCGACGTGCCGCGCACCAAGCCCATGGCATAGGCCGGGGCCGACGCCTTCAGGACGACGTCGGAGTCGTCAACGATCACCGCGCTGCTGCGCAGCACCGAAAGCACCGCAGCCACCGCGGCGGGCACGGCCGGCTCGTCAACGACCGGCGCCTGATGTTGCTGTCGGTCGCTCACGTGCCACGCGAGCACGGCTCCTCCGGCTACGACGGCTCCGATGAGCGCGGCAAGAAATGCCTGCGTCGTTGGATCCACACCCGGATCGTAAGGCCGATTTCGCCCGGATTTCGCCGGGGCGCGTGTGAGCATCGTCTGTTCACTGCCCGTTCACCGGATACCGCCGAGTGGTCACCCTGGCCGACCTAGGGTCCAGGGCATGCGCGAACAGTTTCATGACCAGCTCGAGACCATCTTCGACGACCTCGCCACGATCTGCGGGATGGTCGAGGTGGCCGTCGGCTTGGCCAGCGAGTCCTTGATGAACGCAGATGTCGCGGTCGCCGAGCAGGTGATCAGTGCCGATATCGAGATCGATCGCGCCCGCGAGCGCGTCGAGGACTCCGCCTTCGAGCTGCTGTCGCTCCAACAGCCGGTGGCGGGCGACCTGCGCACCATCGTGGCGGCGCTGCGCATGGTCAGCGAACTGGAGCGGATGGGCGACCTCTCGGTGCACGTGGCCAAGATCGCCCGACTGCGGGTTCCCGAGATTGCGGTGCCCGAGCTGATCCGACCCACCATGTCGCGGATGGCGGTCGTGGCCGAGGACATGGTCAAGCGCGTCGCCCAGGTGATCACCTCCCGCGACGTCGAGGCAGCCATCGCGCTCGGTCGCGATGACGAGGAGATGGACCAGCTGCGCCGCACCAGCTTTGCCCAGTTGCTCGCTCCCGAGTGGGACGAGGGCGTTGAGGCGGCTGTCGACATCGCCCTGCTCGGCCGCTACTACGAGCGGATCGCCGACCACGCCGTCTCGGTTGCCAACCGGGTTGTCTTCGTCGTCACCGGCACGAACCCGCGGTCGGTCGACGCCTGACTCTTTCCGCTCCGTGCGGGGACGACCGGAGTACCGAAACTCGCGTCATCAAGCGCTGTTTCGGCCGACT
>JBAUWM010000383.1:0-3040 GCA_049583775.1 Nocardioides sp. | reverse complement strand
GTCCAACCGCGTTCGCGCGCGATGCCCAGCCCCACCAGGGAAGCCGGTCCGGCGCTGGGGCCTTCGTCGGCGAGTCCGTCAGGGAAGCCGGCAAGTACTCGCTCGGCCTCGCGCCAGGTGCACAGCGCGGGTCCGCGGGTGGAGCGGACCTCCTTGCCGGCTCGCAGGTCGTCGACCAGGTCGGTGGCCGACTGGGGCGTCATGTTGTCCATGAACTCCCAGTTGACCATCATCACCGGCGCGTAGTCGCAGGCCGCGTTGCACTCGACGTGCTCGAGCGTGATGCTCTTCTGCCCCGCGACGTCGTCGGTGGTCTCGTCGTTGCCGACGCCGAGGTGGTCCTTGAGCTTGGCGAAGATCTCGTCGCCACCCATGACCGCGCAGAGCGTGTTGGTGCAGACCCCGACGTGGTAGTCGCCGACCGGGCGGCGCTTGTACATCGTGTAGAAGGTGGCGACACCGCTCACCTCGGCCGGGCTGATCTCGAGGATCTCGGCGCAGGTCTCGATGCCCTCGGGCGTCACTCGACCCTCGACCGACTGCACCAGGTGCAGCATCGGCAGGAGGCCGGAGCGCTTCTCGGGGTAGCGGGCGGCGATCTCTTCGAGCTCGCCGCGCGTGGTTTCAGACAGCATCAGCCACAGACCTTTCGGGGTCCCCGCGGCGTTGTTTGCGGGGGAGCAAAGCGGCGGAGCGGAGAACGTCGTGGGGTGTTCATCGGTCTACCCCTCCCATGACGGGGTCGATGGAGGCGATCGCGACGATGACGTCGGCGACCTGGCCGCCCTCGCTCATCACGCTCGTGGCCTGCAGGTTGGTGAACGAGGGGTCACGGAAGTGCGCCCGGAACGGACGAGTGCCGCCGTCGGAGACGACGTGTGCACCGAGCTCGCCGCGGGGCGACTCGACCGGCACGTAGGCCTGGCCGGGGGGAACCCGGAAGCCCTCAGTGACCAGCTTGAAGTGGTGGATCAGGGCCTCCATCGACTCGCCCATGATGTGCCGGATGTGGTCGAGGCTGTTGCCCATGCCGTCGCTGCCGATGGACAGCTGGCTGGGCCAGGCGATCTTCTTGTCAGCGACCATGACCGGCGCACCTTCGAGTCCGGCCAACCGTTCGGCCGCTTGCTCGACGATGCGCAGCGACTCCCACATCTCGGCCAGGCGCACGCGGAATCGGCCGTAGGAGTCGGAGGTGTCCCAGGTCTGCACGTCGAAGTCGTAGTCCTCGTAGCCGCAGTAGGGCTCCGACTTGCGCAGGTCCCACGGGTAGCCGGTGCTGCGCAGCACCGGACCGGTGAGGCCCAGGGCGAGACAGCCCTCGAGGTCGAGGTGGCCGACCCCTTCGAGGCGGGCCTTGAAGATCGGGTTGGCGTTGCAGAGCGCGGCGTACTCGGGCAGGCGCTTCTTCATCAGGGCGATGAACGCCCGGATCTCGTCAAGGGCGCCCGGCGGGAGGTCTTGGGCGACGCCGCCGGGGCGGAAGAACGCGTGGTTCATGCGCAGCCCGGTGATCAGCTCGAACAGGTCGAGCACGAGCTCACGCTCGCGGAAGCCGATGGTCATCACGGTCAGGGCGCCGATCTCCATTCCGCCGGTGGCGATCGCCACGAGGTGGGAGGAGATGCGGTTGAGCTCCATCAGGAGCACCCGCAGGACGTTGGCCTTCTCGGGGATGTCGTCCTCGATGTCGAGGAGCCGCTCGACGCCGAGCACGTACGTGGCCTCGTTGTAGAACGGGGAGAGGTAGTCCATCCGGGTGCAGAAGGTGGTTCCCTGCACCCAGGAGCGGTACTCCATGTTCTTCTCGATACCGGTGTGCAGGTAGCCGATACCGCAGCGGGCCTCGGTGACCGTCTCGCCCTCGATCTCGAGGATCAGGCGAAGCACTCCGTGCGTGGAGGGGTGCTGGGGGCCCATGTTGACGACGACGCGCTCCTCGAAGCCGTCGTTGCCGGCGAGCCCCTCGACGATCTCGTCCCAGTCGCGACCGGTGACGGTGAAGACCTTGCCGTCGGTGGTCTCGTTGGTGCCGGCGTAGATGTCCTCGGACGTCGTCATGCCGTCTCACTCCCCATTGCTGTCACATTCAGTCGGGCGTCCATCAGTTGTACGACCGGCGCTCGTCGGGGGGCGGGATGGAGGCGCCCTTGTACTCGACCGCGATGCCGCCGAGGGGGTAGTCCTTGCGCTGCGGGTGGCCGGGCCAGTCGTCGGGCATCAGGATCCGCGCCAGCGCGGGGTGCCCGTCGAAGATCAGGCCGTACATGTCCCACGTCTCGCGCTCGTGCCAGTCGAGGGTGGGGTAGATCGCCACCAGCGAAGGCAGGTGCGGGTCGGAGTCAGGGACGCTGACCTCGAGCCGGATCCGGCGGTTGAAGGTCATCGAGAGCAGGTGGTAGACCGCGTGCAGCTCGGCGCCCTGGTCGTCGGGGTAGTGCACACCGCTGACGCCGGAGGCGAGCTCGAAGCGCAGCGACGGGTCGTTGCGCAGGTGCGTGGCGGTGGCGACGAGGTCTTCGCGGCGCACGTGAAAGGTGATCTCGCCGCGGTGGATGACGACCCGACCGAGGTTGGCGACCGTGGCGAGGGCGTCAGCCACCTCGTCGAACCAGCCGCCGAAGGGACGCTGTGCCTCACCGGGGAAAACGATGGGGGCCACCAGGCCGCCGTAGCCGCTGGTGTCGCCGGTGCCGCGCACGCCGAACATGCCGGTACGGGCTCCGACGCTGGTGATCTCGGCGTCGGTGGACGCGGGAACCTTGGGGTTGACGGGGTCGCCGGCCTGGTCGGGGCCGGTGGTCTTGTCTTCGTGGCTCATCGCTCGATCACCTCAGCAGGCCGCGCAGGTCGGAGGTGGGCAGCGCCTGGAGTGCGGCGGTCTCGGTGGCCTCGATCTCGGCGAGACGGTTGGCGCCGAGCTTGGCGTGCTGCACCTGGTCGTGGAGCTTGAGGATCGCGTCGATCAGCATCTCGGGCCGCGGCGGGCAGCCGGGGAGGTACATGTCGACGGGGACGACGTGGTCGACGCCCTGGACGA
>JBAUWM010000382.1:0-5747 GCA_049583775.1 Nocardioides sp. | reverse complement strand
GTTGCAGGAGTCGCTCGGGGGTCCCGACCAGGCTGATCTCTGGACCTACCGACCGCACGATCCGCCCGTCGACGTCGCTGCGATGACCCACCTGATCGAGCAACTGCTTGCGGCACCTGACGTCGAGAACTTTGCGGTCGTGCCGACCGGTGGCACGGCTGGCCCGCCATCCGCGCCGAGCTCGAGCGCTGGCTCGGGCCTGACAACTTCGACGCCGAGAGCCAACAACGCTCCCGGCTCAGCATCCCTGCCCGCCCCTGACGTTTTCGCTGTCGGCGGTAGTGGCAAGGTCGACGACATGGATCAACGGCTCAGCTTCGTCACCCTGGCGGTGGCCGACCTCGACCGATCCCGACGGTTCTACCTCGACGGTCTCGGGTGGGAGGCCGCCCTCGACGTGCCGGGCGAGGTGCTGATGATCCCGGTCGGCGAGCACGTGGTGCTCTCGCTCTGGGGCGACGCCCAGTTCGAGGGAGAGGTCGGCCCGATCGCCCGCGGGGGCGGAGTCGCTCCGATCACCCTGGCCCACAACGTGGCCACGCCCGAGCAGGTCGACGCGATCCTGCGGCTGGCCCGCGAGGTCGGGGCCGACCCGGTCGGTGACGCCGTCGAGCGCGACTGGGGCGGGTACACCGGCTACTTCGGTGACCCGGACGGCTACCGCTGGGAGATCGCCTACAACCCCGGACCCATCGGGCAACGCGTACTGCCGTGACCATCGCTGCTGCGAGGTTGGACTAGACCACTAGGGCGTCCGCGGTCACAGTCGGTGTACGAAGTTGCTGCTGCAGAGGCATGGTGACCTGGCTCGGTCCTCTCGGCTCCCCCCTCGGCGATCGGTCTCACCCATGACTATGCAGGCGTCTGCCCCCGCTACGTCCACTCCATCCCGCGCCCGCGCCAGCAAGGCGCCGATGCTGATCGCCTCCTTTGGGGCGTTCCTGGCGTTCCTCGACGCGACCATCGTGAACGTCTGTTTCCCGGCTATCGCCGAAACGTTCCCAGACTCCTCGACCGGGACGCTGTCGTGGATCCTCAACGCCTACAACCTGGTCTTCGCGGCCGTGCTCGTGGCCGGAGGACGGCTCGCCGACCTCGTCGGTCGGCGTCGCGTGTTCGTGATCGGCGTGGTGCTCTTCACCGTGGCCTCCGTGCTGTGTGCCGTGGCTGGGTCGGTCGAAGCGTTGATCGCCTGGCGCGTGGTGCAGGCCATCGGGGCTGCCCTCTTGGTGCCCGCCTCGTTGGGCGTGGTGATTCAGGCGGCTGGCCCGGAAGGTCGCACCCACGCGGTGGGCCTGTGGGGCGCGTCGGCGGCACTCGCGGCGGGTCTGGGGCCGCCGATCGGGGGTGCGTTGATCGAACTTTCCGGCTGGCGCCTCGCCTTCCTGGTGAACCTCCCGCTCGGCATCATCGCCGTGGTCGCCGCTATGAAGCTGCTCGACGAGAGCCGATCGCCGGGTCGACGTCGCCTGCCCGACCTCGCCGGGAGCGCGATGCTGGCCGGCAGTCTGGCGCTGATCTCACTCGCGATCGTGCAAGGCCCCGAGTGGGGCTGGGGGAGCGTCCGGGTGGTCGGTGCCGCGATCATCGGGGTCGGCCTGCTCGTGGTCGTCGGACTGCGGGTTCGCACCCACCCCGTACCCGTGGTCGACCGTGAGCTGCTGCGCATCCGCACGTTCGCGTTGGGCAGCCTGGGAACCCTGCTCGCCGGAATCGGCATGTACGCCTACCTGCTCAACCACATCCTCTGGCTCAACTTGGTGTGGGGGTACTCCCTCCTTCAATCCGGTCTGGCTGTGGCCCCGGGAGCCTTCGTGACCGCGGTGGTCGCTGCGACCCTGGGCAAGGTGGCCGAACGGCACGGATTCCGGCCGGTGATCGTGGTCGGCGCGCTCGTGTGGGGCGCCGGTCTGTGGTGGTACGCCAACCAGGTCACGCTCACGCCCGATTACCTGCGCGACTGGCTACCCGGCGCGGTCATCACCGGCATCGGTTGCGGCGCGGTGCTGCCGCTGCTGGGAAGCGTTGCCGCCTCGGCCGTGCCTGGCGGTCGCTACGCGACAGCCTCATCGGTCGTGAGCGCCATCCGTCAGCTCGGAGGCGTGCTCGGCATCTCGCTCCTGGTCGCGATCATCGGTGTGCCCCCCACGCCGGTCGAGGCCGTCGCCCGGCTGCGCAACGGGTGGGAGCTCTCGATGTGGTGCTTCTTGGTGATCGCGGGGGTGGCCTTGGCCCTGCGCCCGACGCGTCACCCGGTCGACGAGGCGGCACCCCCCTTGCCCCCACCCGACCTGCGCCAGAACAAGTCGAACGCCGTGGTGCGAAACCAGCCCGAAGAACGCAGCGTCCTGCGTGGCCTGCACCCCGATGTCATCGCCGAGCTCAACGGACGAGGCACGAAAATCGATCTGCAGGCCGGTCGCGACCTGTTCCGTGAGGGCGAGCCCGGAGACTGTCTCCACGTGCTGCTGAGTGGTCGGCTCCTCGTGCGCCAGCACGACGCAGTCGTGGCCGACCTGGGCCGCGGATCGGTGGTGGGTGAGCTGGCCGTGCTCTCCGGCAGTGCCCGGTCGGCCACGGTGACCGCAGCCCGCGACTCCACACTGCTCCAGATCGCGGCTGATGACATGCGCGAGGTGCTCACCGGTCATCCGGCGGCGTACGCGAGCGTGGCCGAGGTGCTTGCCGATCACGTACGTCAAAGCCCGGCGGGGGCAGTCGCGCCGGCGGTTCCGGCTGTGATCGCCGTGGTGTCGGTCACTGGCCCTGAGCCACGCGCGGTGGCGGCGGAGTTGATCGAACTGATCGAGGAGCACCTCAGGGTGATCGACCCAGGTGTCGTCACGGCTGAGGGTCTCGAACGCGCAGAGCAGGCCGTTGACCGGGTCGTGCTCGTAGCCGGCAGCGACGACGACGAGTGGCGCAACTTCTGCTTGCGGCACGCCGATCGCGTCGTGCTGGTGGGCGAGGGGAGCCCACGGTTGCCAGTCCCGGCCGAGAACTGTGAACTGGTGCTGACCGGGCCGGTCGACGACGAGCAGGTGCACGCCTGGCTCGTCGCCACGGGCGCTCGCCGGGCCCACCTCGTCGATCGTCCCGGCTCGATGGGCCTTCGTCCGCTGGCGGCGAGGCTGGCCGGTCGATCCGTGGGATTGGCCCTGGCAGGCGGTGGCGCTCGGGCAATGTCGCACGTTGGCCTGTTGTACGAGCTCGAAGGGGCCGGCATCGAGGTACACCGGGTTGCCGGGGTGAGCGTGGGCGCCTACATCGGTGCTGCGTACGCGGCCGGGTGGTCGGTTGCGCACGTGGAGGAGCTGCTGCGCGCGGAGTTCGTGCAACGCAAGCCGGTCTCCGACTGGACCTTCCCGCGCTACGCGCTCTCGCGGGGCGCTCGGATTCGCCAGGGGGCTGAGCGCGTGTTCGGTGATCTCACAGCCGAGACCCTGCCTCGCGAACTCACCGTCGTGGCTACCGACATCTATCGGCGTGAGGCTGTGCCGTTGCGTTCAGGTCTCCTGCGCGAGATCACGTGTGCGTCGGCGGCCATCCCAGGCCTGCTTCCGCCGGTGCGCGTGGGAGACCGCATGCTGGTCGACGGCGCCGTCACGGGCAATTTGCCGGTGCCGCATCTCGTGGCCGAGGGCGTGGGGCCGGTGATCGCCGCCAACCTAGGCGTCGGAGGAGCAGGGCCGCGTGACCACGTGGTGCCGCGCACGCCGGCGCTCGGCGAGACGCTGATGCGCGCGTTGCTGTTCTCATCGGGAGATCACGATCTACGGGCGACCCAACAGGCCGACATCGTCGTCACCGCTCAGACGCGCGACATCGGGCTGCTGGAGTTCCACCAGATGGATGCCGCGATCGAGGCAGGTCGCGCGGCTGGGCGCGCCGTGGTCGAGGCTCTCGCCCAGCCCTCCTCCTGACGCGACCGCGGCCCTCGAGCCGCATGGGTGTGGTCAAGTTGAGTGGCGCGTGCCATCGTCGGAGCCATGAGCGAACGGAGCATTGACGACACCACGACCTTGACCGTCGCCGACGTGGCTGGCGAGCTGCTCGACGACTGGCGGTGGTTGCTGGGCGGCTTGCACGCCCGATTCGCCACCGGCGACTTCGCCAACGGACTGCGCCTGGTCAACGAGATCGGGGCGCGGGCCGAGGCCGCCAACCATCACCCCGACGTCGACCTTCGCTACGGGTTCGTGACGGTGGCCCTGGTGAGCCACGACGTGAATGGCGTGACCCAGCGCGACGTTCGGCTGGCCCGGGAGATCTCGCAGGCAGCCGGGAGCCTGGGCGCACGGGCGGAGGTCGACAAGATCAGCCTGCTCGAGCTTGCGCTCGACACCTCGGCCATCGATGACATCCGGCCTTTCTGGGCCGCAGTGCTCGGGGTAGAGGTGAAGGGGTCGGCCGACGACGAGGTGCGCGACGGCGACGGCCTGCTGCCCTCGGTGTGGTTCCAGGACGCACCCTCGGCCACGTCCGCCGCGGCCCAGCGGTGGCACCTCGACGTCACAGTGGCCCCTGAGACGGCCGAGCGCCGGGTGAGAGCGGCGGTCGAGGCAGGTGGCACGCTGGTGAGCGACGCTCGCAAGCCGGCGTTCTGGGTGCTCGCCGATGCCCAGGGCAACCAAGCCTGTATCTGCACGCCCCTGGGCCGCACCGAGCAGGTGCCTGTCGACGACTGAGCTCTGCCACATGCCGGACTGTCGTCCCGCAATATGGGACGAGTGGCAGACTGGCCTGCGACAACGAGGCCAGGGCGGCTACGGTGTGGTCATGCTTCAGGACCTTCTCGTACGCACGCGGCGCGCCGGCTGACCACACGTCACCTGCGCGTCACCCCTCGTTGCCACTAGGCCGAGGGGTTTTTTGTTGCCCGACCCAGCGTGACGGGGCACTGAACAGCCCGACCACCGGCAGTACCTCAAAGACAAGGAACCAATCGGCATGAGCGCAGAGATGACGGGCGCGCAGAGCCTCATCACGTCGCTGGAAGCGGCAGGTGTCGACACCATCTTCGGCATCCCCGGTGGTGCGATCCTCCCGGCCTACGACCCGCTGATGGACTCCTCCATCCGGCACATCCTGGTGCGCCACGAGCAGGGCGCCGGCCATGCCGCGCAGGGCTACGCCGCGGCCACCGGTCGCGTCGGCGTGTGCATGGCGACGTCTGGACCGGGTGCCACCAACCTGGTCACGCCGATCGCCGACGCGCACATGGACTCTGTGCCGATGGTGGCCGTGACCGGTCAGGTCGGCGCCGCGATGATCGGTACCGACGCGTTCCAGGAAGCCGACATTCGCGGCATCACGATGCCGATCACCAAGCACAACTTCTTGGTCACCGACCCGGCCGACATCCCGCGCACCGTCGCGGAGGCGTTCCACATCGCCTCGACCGGCCGCCCCGGCCCGGTGCTCGTCGACGTCGCGAAGTCGGCGCTGCAGGCGATGACCTCGTTCGACTGGCCAACCGAGCTGAACCTGCCCGGGTACCGCCCGGTCACCCGTCCACACTCCAAGCAGATCCGCGAGGCGACCCGGCTGATCCTCGAGTCGCGGCGGCCGGTCCTCTACGTCGGCGGCGGCACGATCCGCTCGGGCGCGTCGAAGGAGCTCGCCGCCCTCGCCGCCCTGACCGGCATGCCGGTGGTCACCACGCTGATGGCGCGTGGCGCGTTCCCTGACAGCCACCCGCAGCACCTCGGCATGCCGGGCATGCACGGCACCGTGGCCGCGGTCGC
>JBAUWM010000381.1:0-2879 GCA_049583775.1 Nocardioides sp. | reverse complement strand
GTCAACACCATCATCCTCGTGCTCTCCTCGGTGACCTGCCAGCTCGGCGTGTTCAAGGCCGAGGACGGGGTGGTCGGGCGCACCGGCAAGCTGCACCAGTGGAAGCTGTGGGGGCTGCGCGAGTGGTTCGTGCTCACCTACGTCATGGGGGCCGTCTTCGTCGGCGGCCAGGCCGTCGAGTACGCCACCCTGGTCCAGGAGGGCGTGACCATCCAGGAGTCCGCCTACGGCACGATGTTCTACCTGACCACCGGGTTCCACGGGATCCACGTGACCGGCGGATTGATCGCCTTCCTCTTCGTGCTGGGCCGCACCTACATGGCCCGAAAGTTCACTCACGAGCAAGCCGTCAGCGCGATCGTCGTGTCGTATTACTGGCACTTCGTCGACGTCGTGTGGATCGGGCTCTTCGCCACGATCTACCTCATCAAGTAGCCGACCCCCACGATCGCAAGGGACTGATAGTGCGTTTCCTGAACCGCTCCGCGGGTCGCATCTCCCGGCACCGTCGGGCGCCGCTGGCCGGCGCCGTCGTGCTCCTCCTCGGCCTGGTCTTCACCGGCGGCCTCTACTCGGTGTTCTCGCCGGGTGCCCAGGCTGACGAGCAGACCACGACCACCGAAGACATCCAGAAGGGCCGCGAGCTCTTCTTGGTGGGCTGCGCCTTCTGCCACGGGCAGAACGGCGAGGGTGTGCTCACCCAGGGCGGCACCCAGTACGGGCCCGCCTTGACCGACGTCGGCGCTGCCTCGGTCGACTTCCAGGTGGCGACCGGCCGGATGCCGATGGCCCAGCCGGGTCAGCAGGCCGTCCGCAAGCCGCGCGTCTACGACGAGGTCGAGACCGCACAGCTGGCCGCCTACGTCGACTCGCTCGGCACCGGTCCGGCGATCCCCACCCCGGCCGACTACACGCTGCCGGGTGACCTCACTGAAGCCGAGCGCCAAGAGGCCATCACCCGTGGTGGCCAGATCTTCCTGACCAACTGCACCGCCTGCCACAACTTCGATGGCTCGGGTGGCGCCATGCCGCGCGGCGGCGTCGCCCCGACCCTGCGCGGTGTCGAGCCCATTCACATCTACGAGGCGCTGCTCACCGGGCCTCAGTCGATGCCGTCGTTCTCCAACGGCAACCTGACCCCCGACGAGAAGCGCGACGTCATCGCCTACCTGCAGGTCACCGAGGAGAAGCCGGGCTACGGCGGCTTCGGCATGGGCAGCCTCGGCCCCGTGTCCGAGGGCTTGTTCGCGTGGCTCGTCGGCATCGGCGGCCTCGTTGGCTTCGCCATCTGGATCGCGGCCCACACCACGCGCACTAGCAAGCAGAAGCCGGGCGCGTCAGCCGGCCCCCACAGCACCGAGACGGGAGCCTCCGCGTGAGCGACCACCACGACACCTCCGGCGACCACCTGCCGGCCGTGCCGGAAGAGCCGATCGCCAACCCCGGCCTGCCCGCGCACACGTGGCGTCCCACCGACGTCGACGACAAGCTGGCCAAACGAGCCGAGCGACAGGTCGCTGGCCTCTTCGGTGTCTCGGCCGTGTTCACCCTGCTGTTCTGCGTCGCGTACTTCGCGCTCGACATCGAGGGAAACTGGAGCACCTTCGCCGGTCTGGGCGCCTCCACCGTGGCTCTCGGAGTCTTCCTCGGACTAGCCCTGCTCTGCATCGGAGTCGGCATCATCCAGTGGGCTCGCAAGTTGATGAGCGACCACGAGCTGGTCGAGATGCGCCACCCGGCGCGTTCGTCCGACGAAGACCGCGCCGGCACCCTGGACGCGCTCGCGGCTGGTCTCGAGGAGTCCGGCATCGGACGCCGCCCACTCATCCGAAATTCGCTGCTCGGGGCGGTCGGCCTGCTGGGCCTGCCGGCGATCGTCGTGCTGCGTGATCTCGGCCCGCTCCCCCAGGATGTCGAGTCGGCCGAAGAGGGCACCGGACTGCGGCACACACTCTGGGGCGTGCGACCCAACGTGCGCGTCGTCCGCGACGTCGTCGGCACCCCGATCCGCGCCTCCGACCTCGCGATCGGCGACCTGGTCAACGCCGTCCCCGACGGCATGTTCGACCTGGAGGGCGTCGAGCTGCAGATCGCCAAGTCGAAAGGTGCTGTCATCGTCGTCAAGATGGAGCCTGGAGAGATCAAGTCCGGCGACAACTGGGCCGTCGACGGAGTCCTTTGTTTCTCCAAGATCTGCACTCACGTCGGGTGCCCGATCTCGCTGTACGAGCGCACCACACACCACGTGTTGTGCCCCTGCCACCAGTCCACTTTCGACTTGGCCGACTCGGCTAAAGTTGTGTTCGGACCTGCCCACCGGCCGCTACCGCAGCTGCCGTTGGGCGTCGATGACGAGGGCTACCTGGTCGCGATGAGTGACTTCACCGAACCCGTCGGTGCGAGCTTCTGGGAGCGTGAGCGATGAGCATCGACACCAGCAAGGTGGCTGACTCGAACTCGGGCAGCGCCGCCACGCCGTCGAAGCCCGCCAAGGCGGGCGCCCTGGCCAACTGGGCCGATGAGCGCCTCGGCCTCGGGTTCCGCCTGGTGCCGCTGGGCACGGCGGCCACCTCGCTGGTCGCCGAGACCGCCGTCGGGGTGCTCACCGACCTCGTCGCCGAGCTGGGCGAGACCGCGAACCTCGCCGTCCTCTCGGGCCACCAGGCCGAGTACGTCGCCCAGGTGCCCTCGACCTACTCGATGCGGATGTTCACCCGCGTCGGGCACCGCGTCGCGCTGCACTGCACCGGGGTCGGCAAGGCGATGCTGGCCCACGCCGGACCCGCCCTGGTCGAGCAGGTCCTCGCCGCGCCCCTGCCCACCCCGACGGCGTACACCCTGGGCACCGCCGACGCGCTGCGCGCGGCCCTGGCCGACGT
>JBAUWM010000380.1:0-3200 GCA_049583775.1 Nocardioides sp. | reverse complement strand
CCGCGTTGGCTGAGGGGGTCTCGACGACGCCGTCGCTCGTGCCTCGCTCGGGCTGCTCGACCTCCGGGGTGGCTGCGGGGGTCTCGACGACGCCGTCGCTCGTGCCTCGCTCGGGCTGCTCGACCTCCGGGGTGAGGCGCGCGTTTCGGGGCGGGACTCACGGGGGAGGTTGAGGCGATGAGCCAGACCACGGCAGAGGTCGACGTCAACGGCGCCAGCCCCGACCTCAAGCGGGTGATGGGCCCCAAGCTCCTGCTGCTGTTCATCGTCGGCGACATCCTGGGTGCGGGCATCTACGCGGTCACCGGGTCGATGGCCCTCGAGGTTGGCGGCATCGTGTGGCTGCCGTTCCTCGTGGCGTTCTCGGTGGCCACCTTGACCGCGTTGTCGTACCTCGAGCTGGTCACCAAGTACCCCCAGGCAGCCGGGGCCGCGCTCTACACGCACAAGGCCTTCGGCATCCACTTCGTCACGTTCCTGGTGGCCTTCGCGGTCGTGTGCTCGGGCATCACCAGTGCCTCCACCTCGTCCAACCTTCTGGCGACGAACCTGCTCGCCGGCCTCGACATCAACGGCATCGACGTGCCCGGGGGCAAGACCGCGATCACCGTTGTTTCCCTGGCTTTCATGCTGCTGCTTGCCGCAATCAACCTGCGTGGCGTCGGTGAGAGCGTGAAGTTCAACGTCGTTCTCACGATGATCGAAATTCTCGCGCTGGTGATCGTGATCGGCATCGGGTTCTGGGTGATCGCGAAGGGGGACGGCAATCTCGACCGCATCACGACCTTTGAGTCCGGCTCCGACCGCGGGCTCTTCCTTGCCGTCACCGTGGCCACGTCGATTGCATTCTTCGCGATGGTCGGCTTCGAGGACTCCGTCAACATGGTTGAGGAGATCCAAGAGCCCGAGCGGATCTTCCCTCGCACGATGCTCACCGGGCTCGGCATCGCAGTGCTGGTGTACATGCTGGTGGCAATCTCGGTGATCGCGGTGATCCCGCAAGGCGACATCGACAACGTCGTCTCCGAAGACGGCAAGGTGCTGCTCAATGTGGTCTCGATCGGCGCTCCCGACCTGCCGATCGACAAGTTCTTTCCGTTCTTGACCTGCGTCGCGGTGGCCAACACCGCCCTGATCAACATGCTCATGGCCAGTCGACTGCTCTACGGGATGGCGAACCAAGAAGTTCTGCCCCGCGCTCTGGGCAAGGTGCTGCCCACACGCCGCACGCCCTACGTCGGCATTGCATTCTCGACGGCCCTCGCCATCGGGCTCCTCACCGTCGTGGCGCAGCTGGCCTCATCCACGGTCGACACTCTGTCGGGAACCACGGCCTTGCTGTTGCTCGCAGTGTTCACCGTGGTCAACGTCTCCTGCCTCGTGCTGCGTCGCGACACCTCCACCGAGAGCTCCTTCAAGGCCCCCCGGTTCGTGCCATACATCGCAGCCGTCGCCTGCCTGTTTCTGGTCGGTCCGTGGGCGAAGGATCGCGACGACTGGGTGCAGTACCAAGTAGCCCTCGGCATGCTCGCGGTCGGCATCGTGCTGTGGGCACTGACGTGGCTGGCCAACCGGGGCCTGCGCGGTCAGAAGACCGGTTTCCGGGACATCGATCACCTCGAGTAGTGAGCGAGGCCCCCGCGTAGGCTGATCACGTGGAACTTCTCGATCTCGCGAGCCTGCACGCCCGAGGCGCCGCCCAGCAGCCGACGTACCCCGATCGGGTCGCCGTCGACTCGGTCGTAGACCGCCTGCGCGCGCTGCCGCCGCTGGTGCTGCCGGGCGAGTGCGACGAACTGACCGAGAAGTTGGCCGCGGTCGCGCGCGGCGAAGCATTCCTGCTCCAGGGGGGCGACTGCGCGGAAACCTTCGCCGGAGTGACGGCTGACAACACCCGCAACAAGCTCCGGGTGCTCCTGCAGATGGCCGTCGTGCTCACCTACGCGGCCTCGGTGCCGGTCGTGAAGCTCGGGCGTCTCGCGGGTCAGTACGCCAAGCCCCGTTCCTCTGACCTCGAGACCCGCGACGGCGTGACGCTGCCCGCCTACCGCGGGGACGCCGTCAACGGGTTCGACTTCACCACTGAAGCCCGCGTTCCCGACCCGGCGCGACTGCTGGAGGTGCACCGCACCTCGGCAGCGACGCTCAGCATGATCCGGGCATTCATCGCCGGCGGTTACGCCGACCTGCGACAGGTGCACACCTGGAACACCGACTTCGTGGCGGAGTCAGCAGCCGGTCAGCGCTACGAGGCGATGGCGCACGAGATCGACCGCGCAATGGCGTTCATGGAGGCGATCGGCGCCGATCCCGACGAGTTCCACCGCGTCGACTTTCACATCTCGCACGAGGCGTTGGTGCTCGAGTACGAGCACGCGCTCACCCGGCTCGACTCGCGCACCCAGGAGCCCTACGACCTCTCGGGCCACTTCGTGTGGATCGGTGAGCGCACACGCCAGCTCGACGGCGCGCATGTCGAGTTGCTCAGCCGGGTGCGCAACCCGATCGGCGTGAAGTTGGGGCCGACGTCGACCGCCGACGACGCCATCGAGCTCGCCTCCCGGCTCAACCCCGACAACACCCCGGGGCGGCTCACCTTCATCACCCGCTTCGGGGCCAAGAAGATCCGCGACGGGCTCCCGCACCTGGTCGAGAAGGTCACCGCGGCCGGACTCCAGGTCGCCTGGGTCTGCGACCCGATGCACGGCAACACCTTCGAGGCCAGCTCGGGCTACAAGACCCGCCGCTTCGACGACGTGATCGAGGAGGTGCAGGGCTTCTTCGACGTCCACCACCAGCTCGGCACCTGGCCTGGTGGCGTGCACGTCGAGCTCACCGGGGACGACGTCACCGAGTGCGTCGGTGGCGCCGAAGAGCTCGCCGAGATCGACCTTGGCAACCGCTACGAGTCGGTCTGCGACCCCCGCCTCAACCGGGTGCAGTCACTCGAGCTCGCCTTCCTCGTCGCCGAAATGCTCCGAGCCCGTTCGTCCTGAGCGCAGCGAAGGGCGACCGGAGTGCGAGGAGGGTTGAGGAGCGTCGGCTTGCGGCGAGCTTGCGAGCCGGGAGTGACGCGTCTCGAAACCCAGAGCCGGTGGGTGGGGGAGCAGCGAAGGGCGACCGGAGTGCGAGGAGGCTTGAGGAGCGTCGGCTTGCGGCGAGCTTGCGAGCCGGGAGTGACGCGTCACGAAACCCAGAGC
>JBAUWM010000379.1:0-3476 GCA_049583775.1 Nocardioides sp. | reverse complement strand
ACCTGATCGAGATCAAGCAGGAGCAGCTCTCGGCGATCGTCGACGCCTATCGGGCCTTGGGCGGCGGGTTCCTGTTGACGAGTTCCGGCATCGAAGCGACCGAGGCTTTCTATCTGACGCCGCAAGGCGAGACGGTCGAGGTATTGCCGCAGGCGCCGATCCCGCGTCAACCGACGCTGACCATCGAGACGGCCGACCCGTACGTCGACGAGCGGGTGCTCAACCCGATCGGGTTCCTGGTCGACGTCGAGGGCCCGGTGGTCGACCTCGCGTCGCTCGACCTTCGTCGTGGCGCGACTCCCGCGATGGTGGGCGCGCTCCGGTCGGCCGTCGGCGTGCGCGTCGACACCTGGGACGACGCAGTGGAACGAACCGTGCGCGGCTTGGCCTGCGCGGGCGTGCCCGTCGTAGCCGACTCGGCGCCCGACTCGCTCGGCGCCGACGTGGTGGCCGCGATCCTGGCTCCGGTCGACCTGGCCGATCCGCTGGCGCGCGAGGAGCACAGCCTGATGCTGCGTCGGGCGGCGCTCGAGACGTGGTCGAGCTTGGCCTGGCGTCGCAAGCTCGGCCGCCGGGCCGGCGTGCCGGTGGCGGTGCAGCCGTCGGTGAGCGTCGTGCTCGCCACCAAGCGCGCCGACATGATCGATCACGCGCTGGCGCAGGTGGCCCGGCAGCGTGACGTCGCCGAGCTCGAGCTCGTGCTCGCCCCCCACGGTTTCGACGTGCCGGCCGATCAGGTGCAGAGCGCCGTGGGCGAGGGCGTCACGGTGCAGGTGGTGCCGCAGGCCGACGACGCGATGTTCGGCGACGTGCTCAACGCGGCAGCTCTGGCCTCGGGTGGCGACGTCGTGCTCAAGATGGACGACGACGACTGGTACGCCCCCGACGCGATCGCCGACCTGCTGCGCGCTCGCGCCTATTCAGGGGCCGAGCTGGTGGGCATGCCGCCGGAGTTCCACTACCTGACCGAGCAGGACCTCACCGTCACCCGCGGTCACCCCAGCGAGCTCTACGCCTCGTTCGTGGCCGGGGGCACGATGCTGGTCGACCGGGCGATGCTGCGCGAGGTGGGCGGGTTCAGGGCCGTCCGCAAGTTCGTCGATGCCCAGCTGCTCGAAGGCGTGCTCGCGGCCGGCGGTGCGATCTACCGCACGCACGGCCTGGGCTACGTGCTGCGCCGCAACCCGACGGGCCACACCTGGCAGGCCGATCTCGAGTTCCTGCTCGACCCGGCCCGAGTGCGTTCGACGACTCCGGGTTTCCACCCCTCGCGTCTCCTCACCTGACGCACCGCGCCGAGTCGGCGTCAACGTGCGCCGACTCGGTGATGAGCTCAGTGCAGGGACGACGCGAGGCGGCGGACGATCTCGGTCAGCCGCTCGGGGCTGGTCGCGAAGTTGAGCCGGACGTGACCGGAGAGCCCTGGCTGGTAGTCGTGCCCGGGGGCGAGCCGCACCCGGCCCTGCTCGAGAGCCTGGGCCGCCGGGTCGTCGTGGCCGTAGCTGCGCACGTCGATCCAGGCCAGGTACGTCGCCTCGATCGGGCGCATCCGGGCCAGTGGCAGGTGCTCGGCGAGCAGCTCGACGAGCAGGTCGCGTTGCTCGGTGAGTCGGGCGCGGAGGGCGGCGAGCCAGGCGTCGCCGCGGGTGTAGGCCGCCACCGACGCCTCGACGCCGAGCACCGACCATGAGTCGTTGCGCGCCATCGGCGCCATTGCGAGTTGTTGCTGCACGACGTCTGACCCGGTCACCAGCTGGGCGCATTTGAGGCCGGCGATGTTGAACGCCTTGGACGCCGCCACCACGGCCACCGTGTGGTCGGCCGTGCCCTCGACCGCCAGGTAGGGCACGTGCTCGCCCCCGTCGAGCACGAGGGGAGCATGGATCTCGTCGGAGACCACCCACCCGCCGTGCCGCAGCACGACGTCGCGCACCCCTTCGAGCTCGGCACGAGAGAAGACCCGCCCCCAGGGGTTGTGTGGCTGAGTGAGCAGCAGTGCGCGGGCGCCGCTCTTGAAGTGGTGCTCGAGCTGGTCGAGGTCGAGCTCGGCGCGCTCGGCATCGGCGTCAACCACGAGGTCGAACCGCTGCCGCCCGGTGATGGCGGCCATGTCGAGCTGAGGCGCGTAGCCGGGCAGCGGCATCACCAACCCTCCCGGCCCAGCCACCACGTCCAGCGCCAGCCGAACGCCCGCCGTCACGTCGACGGTGGGCAGCACCCGGTCCGGGTCGACGTCGTGCCCGAACTGCCGCCGCGCGAAGTCGGCGTAGGCCAGGTTCAGGGCGTCGCCGGGTTGCAGTCGCGGATAGCCGGTCATGCCGTCGGCCACGGCCCGCTGCAGCGCCTCGGTGATCGGCTCGGCGATGGCGTAGTCCATCTCGGCCACCCACGCCGGGATCACGTCGGCGTCGACCTGTCCCCACTTGCACACCAGGGCTCGGCGGGCTTCCTCGTCGGTCAGGTCGCGGATCATGACCCCATTCAAGCCGCCGGTAGGGTGACCGCCGTGTCGAACCCTCTGCGCCGCCTGCTCGGCCGCGCGCGTTCAGGTGCTCGTCCCGCCCAGCCGGCAACTCCGCTCACCCAGGCGCAGCTCGATCGGCAGCGGCGTCGCGGCATGAACCTCACTGAGCTCGCTGTCGAGTTCGGCACCGACAAGGCCGGCGACGGCGAGAACGACCACCACTACACGCAGCACTACGAGCGCCACCTCGAGCACCTGCGCGGCGAGACGTTCACGCTGCTCGAGATCGGCATCGGTGGCTACAAGCACGCCAAGAAGGGCGGCGAGTCACTGCGTATGTGGAAGTGGTTCTTCCCGAAAGCGCAGATCGTCGGGCTCGACCTCCAAGACAAGTCTTGGGTCGAGGCCGGCCGCATCAAGGTCTATCAAGGAAGCCAGGACGACGAAGCCGTGCTGCGCCAGATCGTCGACGAGCAGGGCCCGATCAAGGTCGTGATCGACGACGGCAGCCACCAGCCCGTGCACATTCGTGAGACCTTTCGAATCCTGTTCCCGCTGATCGAGGCGAACGGCGTCTACTGCATCGAGGACACCCAGACCTCCTACTGGCCGGAGTTCGGCGGCCAGGAAGACCGGCAGGCACCGGGCACCACGATGGCGCTGGTCAAGGACCTGATCGACGGGCTCAACTACATGGAGTTCCTCGATGACGGCTACGAGCCGACGTACTCCGACCTGAACATCACCGGCATCAGCTGCTACCACAACCTCGTCGTCATCCAGAAGGGCGACAACCGCGAGGGCAGCAACAAGCGGATGGTGCTCAAGGAGCGCTACCAAAGCTGACGGTGGTCGAGCAGCGAGCGCCTGTCCGGTGGTCGAGCAGTGAGCGCCAGCGAGCGTCGTCGAGACCCGGTGAGTGGGACGGCGTGGTCGTGTGGGTTGCGGGGGTCTCGACGACGCCGTCGCTCGCTTCGCCTGCTCGACCTCCGGCACGACGACGCCGTCGCTC
>JBAUWM010000378.1:0-3838 GCA_049583775.1 Nocardioides sp. | reverse complement strand
GCGACCTCGTTGTGCCGGGTCTTGGCCGGGATGCCGAGCTTGAACAGCTCACGCTCGGTGTCCATCATGAAGCCGAGCACTCGTTCGGGGATCGCGCCAAAGTAGTGGTCGTCGAACTCCTGGCCCTTGGGGGGCTTGGCACCGAACAGGGTGCGACCGGCGTTCAACAGGTCGGGGCGCGCCAAGAAGAAGTGGCTGTCGATCAGGAAGTACTCCTGCTCGGGGCCGCAGTAGGCCACCACGTTGTCGGGGTCCTCGTGACCGAAGAGCTCGAGCACCCGCTTGGCCTGGATCGCCATCGCCTGCTGGGAGCGCAGCACCGGCGTCTTGTGGTCGAGGGCCTCGCCGGTCATCGAGATGAAGATGGTCGGGATGCACAGGGTGTTGCCGTTGGGGTTCTCCAGCACGTAGGCCGGGCTCATCACGTCCCAGCCGGTGTAGCCGCGCGCCTCGAAGGTGTTGCGCAGGCCGCCGTTCGGGAACGAGGAGGCGTCCGGCTCGCCTTGCACCAACGTCTTGCCCGAGAACGACGCAAACGCGGTGCCGTCGCCGACCGGGTCGAGGAAGCTGTCGTGCTTCTCGGCGGTCAGACCGGTCAGGGGGTAGAACACGTGCGCGTAGTGAGTCGCGCCCTTCTCGAGCGCCCAGTCCTTCATGGCCGAGGCGACGGCGTCCGCCACGTCGGGGTCGAGAGGCGCAGACTGCTCGATGGTCGACAGCACCGACTTGTAGACGGTCTTCGGCAGACGCTTCTGCATCACGGTGAGGCTGAACACGTTCTCGCCGAAGATCTCGCCGGGCTCCTCGCCGGGGTCGAAGCTGATCGGCGGCGGGGTGTAGTCCTCGACGGCGGCAATGGCTGCCAGACGGACGGGGTTGGCTGTCATGTGATCGGGCTCCCTTGGACGTGCACGCATCGGCCTCGGGCGCCGACGGATTCTTGGAACCTACGGTCAGCGCATGTCGGGATTGTTTCGTCCAGGTATCACCGGACGTCGGGTCCGAGCTCTGACTGTGATGCTGCTCACCAAAAGATGCGATCGACGACCTGTCGGGCTTGCCGGGTGACCCGGAGATAGTCGTCGACCATCGCCTCGGTACCCCCAGGAGGGAAGCCGATGATGGACGCCGCCGCCGCTCGCTCGCGGGTGTCGCGTGGCAGCTGGTCGGCCGGCTTGCCCCGCGCGAGGGTGATCGCGTTGCGAACCCGACTCACGGTGCGCCAGCCATGACTCAGCGCGGCAGCGTCGTCGTCGGTGATGAGGTCGGCCGCGCGGGCGCCTTCGAGCGCGTCCAGCGTGCGCGGCGTCCGTAGCGCCTCGATGTGGCCGGCGTAGCGCATCTGGAGCAGCTGGACGGTCCACTCGATGTCGGCCAAGCCGCCGCGACCGAGCTTGAGGTGCAGGTGCGGGTCGGCGCCCTTGGGCATCCGCTCGCGGTCGACCCGAGCCTTGATGCGGCGCACCTCGAGCACGTCGTCGTCGGAAAGACCGTTGGCCGGGTAGCGCAAGGGGTCGATGATCTCGGTGAAGCGAGCCCGCACCTCGGGGTCGCCCACCACGGCGTCGGCCCGGAGCAGCGCCTGGGACTCCCAGACCTTCGACCACTTGGCGTAGTAGGCGGCGTACGAGTCGAGCGTGCGCACCAGTGCGCCTTGCTTGCCCTCGGGGCGCAGGTCGGCGTCGATCTCGAGGGCCGGGTCCGCCCCGGGGAGCGCGAGCAGACGGCGCAGCTCGTTGGCCACCGCGGTGGCGTACTGCGTGGCCTGGTGCGCATCAGCCCCCGGCTCGGGCTGATGAACAAACAGCACGTCGGCGTCGCTGCCGTAGGGCAGTTCGAAACCGCCGTAACGGCCCATCGCCACCACAGCCAGGCGAGTCGGAGCCTCATCGAGCTTCTTCTGCTCGCGCACCGCGCGCCCGGCCACCTCGAGAGCCACCTCCAGGGTGGCATCGGTGATCCGCGACAACGCCGCCCCCACGTCGGCGACGTCAGTGATGCCCAAGACGTCGCCGGCTCCCACTCGAAAGAGCTCGCGACGGCGAACTGCGCGCACGGCCCGCACGGCCTTGTCGGTGTCGTCCTGACGCGAGGCGTTGGCGCGCATCTCCTCGACCATTGCCTCCGCCGGCAGCGGAGCCAGCTCACCGGCAAGGATCCGCACGCCTTCCGGTTCGCGCTCGAGGAGGCTCGTGACGTACCGCGAGGTAGCGAGCAAGTGAGCCAGGCGCTCCGCGACTTCCCCCTCGTCGCGCAGGGTCCGGAGGTACCACGGCGTCGAACCCAGTGCCTCGCTCAACCGGCGGAACCCGAAGAGTCCAGCGTCAGGGTCGGCCCCTTCGGCGAACCACGACAACATCGCGGGAAGCAGCGCGCGCTGCAGCGTGGCCGTGCGGCTGACCCCGCTCGTGAGCGACTCGAGGTTGCGCAGGGCAGCCTGCGGGTCGGCATACCCGAGGGCCGCGAGCCGGGCGCCGGCAGCCTCCGACGACAGGCGCACTTCGTCGCCCTGAATGCGGGCCACGGCCGAGAGCAGCGGACGGTAGAAGAGCTTCTCGTGCAGCCGACGCACCTCACGACGGTGGTGCTGCCACACCTTCTCGAACGTGTCTCGAGATTCCTTGTGGAAGCCGAGGCTGCGCCCGAGTCGACGTAGAGCCGCTTCGTCGTCAGGGACGATGTGCGTACGCCGCAGCTGGTGCAACTGGATGCGGTGCTCGAGCTGGCGCAAGAAGCTGTAGGCGTCGTGCAGCGACTCACCGTCTTCGCGCCCGACGTAACCGGCGTGGGTCAGTGCCGCTAGCGCGCTGAGCGTCGTGGGCGGCCGAATGCGCTCATCGGCGCGCCCATGCACGAGCTGAAGCAGCTGGACGGCGAACTCGACGTCGCGGAGGCCGCCGGAGCCGAGCTTGATCTGGCGTTCAGCCTCTTTGGCGGGGATGTGGTCGAGCACTCGTCGCCGCATGGCCTGGGCCTCGGTGACGAACCCGTCGCGCTCGGCGGCGCTCCACACCATCGGGTCGACCATCGCGCAGAAGTCGGCCCCGAGCTCGAGGTCGCCGGCCACCGGGCGCGCCTTCAGCAACGCCTGGAACTCCCACGACTTGGCCCATCGCTCGTAGTAGCCCTGGTGACTCGCGATCGTGCGGGTCAGCGGGCCGGCCTTGCCCTCAGGGCGCAGGGCCGCATCGACCGGCCAGATCGTGCCCTCGCTGGTGTAGTCGGAGCAGACCTGGATCAGGTGGCTGGCCAGCTTGGTGGCCACCCGGAGCACCGCCTGGTCGTCGGCCTGCTCCGGGTCGGACGCCTCGTGCACGAAGATCACGTCGACGTCGGAGACGTAGTTGAGCTCGTGACCACCGCACTTGCCCATCGCGATCACGCCCAGCCGCGCCATCGGGGCTGCTTCTCCGACCCGCTGACGAGCCACGGCCAGGCCAGCCTCGAGCGTGCCCGCAGCAAGGTCAGCCAGTTCCGCCGCAGCGTCGTCGACGCCGAGGTCGTGGGCCAGGTCGCGCGCGGCGAGCCGCAACAACCACCGGCGGTACTCCACACGCAGTGCATCGAGGGCCTCGGCGTCGGGCAGCGTCGCGGTCGGGTGCGAGCTCCACGGGTCGGCGCCGACGCACTCGAGCAGCGCGACTCGGATGGCGAACGAAGGCGGGCGGGTCGACCCCATGGTCGGGTCTGTGAGCTCGCGCCAGTGCTCGGGGTGGCGGCACAAGTGGTGGGCCAGCGCCTCGCTGGCACCCAGTACGCACAGCAGGCGCATCGAGGTGCCTTCGTCGTCGACGACGGCGCGCACCAGTTCGTCGCGGTCGTCGACCTCGCCGAGAAG
>JBAUWM010000377.1:0-6413 GCA_049583775.1 Nocardioides sp. | reverse complement strand
TAGCGAGCGTCGTCGAGACCCGGTGAGCCGACCCACGTGGCCGGGTGGGTCGCGCGGGGGTCTCGACGACGCCGCCGCTCGTATTTCGCAACGCCTGCTCGACCTCCGGCAGGTTTCGAGGCTCGCTCCGCTCGCACCTCAACCACCGGCGGTGTCGGTGGTCGAGCAGCGAGCGTCAGCGAGCGTCGTCGAGACCCAGTGAGCCGAACAACCTGATCGTGTGGGGCGCGGGGTCTCGAGCAGCGAGCTCTAGCGAGCCGCGCGTGCCTCGCAACGCCTGCTCGACCAGCGACAGGCCCCACCTACCTGGGCGGGGTCAGCCAGCTCGGGTGAACGGACCAGCAGGCACCGCAATGTCGGCGTAGGTGACGATGCCGGGGCGCGCCGCAACCACGCGCGAGATGGCGTGCACGACCGGCATCGCCGTGATGGTCATGCCGATGCCGTGCATGTCGTCGGCTGTCAGTGTCTCGAGCGGCTGGTCGGGCATGAGGCCCAAGGTCAAGGTGACCTGGGGTGAGCCGTCCACCTCGATCTTGTAGCCGTGCTCAGCAGGCATCGGTGGGTCGAGCTCGCCACTCATCACCCACCGTTGGTGCAGCTCGAGCACGTCCGCGCCGTCGACCAGCCCCACGAAACGCACGTCGAGGCCAGCCACGGTGCCTGCCGCGATCGGCCGGCCGGGAAGGTCGAGGTCGGTCGTGGCCGCCGCGAAGTCGACTCGGCAGTCGACGGCGTCGAGGGTGAGACCCATTGTGTCGGCGAGCACGTGCACACCGTCCTCGAAGACCGCGACTGCGGCCCGGACATCGTCGGGGTGACCTGCCTCGCCCATCGGACGGCCCCACCCGAGCTCGTTCATGTTCTCGTCGGCAGCGAAGAGGCTGACGTCGACCGACTCGGTGGCTCGCACGTGTCGCACTTCTTGGCAGATCCCAGTTGCCACGGCGGCGAGCAGCTGCGCGAACCCTGGGTTCATGCCACTGCCGAAGAGGCTCGCGCCACCCGCGACAGCCGCCTCCTGGAGGGCGGAGCGCGACTCGCTCCCGAGACTGTGACCGGTGAGGAACCCGGCAGTCGTGACGACGTTGAGCCCCGCACGCAGCAGCCTGCTGAGCTCGGCGACATCCGGGTGCAAGGGCGTGTAGACGACACAGTCGGGGCGAAGCGCGATCAGCGCGTCAACGTCGTTGGTCGCGAGAACGCCGGTCGCCTCGTCGAGCCGACACAGGGTGGCGACGTCTTGCCCCACCTTGTCTGCGCTCCAGGCATAGCAGCCGACCAGCTCGAGGTCGGGTCGCGCCTCGATCGCGCGGACGGTCTTGCGAGCGACGTTGCCGGTTGTCCATTGGACGACTCTGAGGGCGGTCATGGGCGCTAGCGTCGCTCTCCGCGCACAGATCGTCAACACTGTTGACGAACAACTAGCGCTGTGGCTAACTCCCCTCATGCCGACCAGCCACCGCGTCACGTGTCCGCTGTGCGAGGCCATGTGTGGCCTGCGCGTCGAGACCACGAATGGGTCCATCGGACGGATCACCGGCGACCCGGGCAACGTCTGGTCGCGCGGTCACCTGTGTCCGAAGGGCACTGCTCTCGGCGCCCTGCACGACGACCCCGACCGACTGCGTCGCCCGTTGGTACGCCGCGGCGACCGGCACGTCGAAGTGAGCTGGGATGACGCGTGGGTCGAGGTCGAGCGACTGCTCCGACCGGTGCTCAGTGAGCACGGGGCTGACGCCTTAACGGTCTACGTGGGCAATCCTGTGGCCCATAACTTGGCGCTGGCGCGCTACATCGGCGCGCTCATCGGTATGGCTCAGGCGGTCGGCATGACCACCTACTACTCGCCCGCCACGGTCGATCAGTGGCCGCTCAACCTGGTGAGCGCCAAGCTCTACGGGGGCATGTGGAACTCGCCCATCCCTGACCTCGAGCGCACCGATCACTTGCTGGTGCTGGGCGCGAATCCGGCGGCGTCCCAAGGGTCGATGCTCTCGGCCCCCGACGTGGTGGGCCTCTTGAAGACCATCCGCTCACGAGGCGGACAGGTGGTCGTCGTCGATCCGCGCCGCACCGCGACCGCAGCGCAGGCCAGCGAGTGGGTACCGATTCGCCCTGGCACCGATGCTCTGGTGCTCTTCGCCATTCTGCGCACCCTGGACGACGAAGGGTTGCTGCGCGAGCACGAGCACCTGGCCGGCCGGGTCAGCGGGTTGCCCGAGGTGATCGCGCTATCTCAACCGTTCACGCCCGAAGCAGTGGCCGAACCCAGCGGCATCTCGGCCGAGACCATTCGGCGACTTGCCCGTGACCTCGCGGGGGCCGAGAACCCCGCGTTGTACTCGCGGATCGGCACCTGCGCCCAGGAGTTCGGATCCTTGTCGACGTGGCTCGTGCACGTGCTGGCGGTTGCTCTCGGGGCCGTCGATCGACCCGGCGGCATGCTGTTCCCGAAGGCGGCGTCGTGGTCACCGATGTTCCTCAAGCCGCCCGACCAAACGGGGCCGGGCTGGGCCACTGGTCGATTCCACAGCCGCGTGCGCGGCGCCCCCGAAGTCTTCGGCCAGTTTCCCGTGAGCTGCCTGGCCGAGGAGATCACGACTCCGGGCAAGGGTCAGGTACGCGCTCTCATCACCGTGGCGGGCAATCCAGCCGTCTCGTCGCCCGACGCCGGAACCCTCGACCGCGCACTGCCCACACTCGACGCGATGATCTCGGTCGACAACTGGCTCAACGAGACCTCCCGCCATGCTCACGTCGTGCTCCCCGGCCTCTCCCCGCTGGAGCAGCCGCACACCGACGACCTCTACTGGATGTACGCCGTTCGTTCCTGCCTGACCTGGACCGACACGGTGATTCCGCCGCCCACCGATCGCCCCGACGAGTGGGAAGTGCTCCTCAGGCTGGCCGGCGCCGTGCTGGGCATCCCTGCCCCCGACGTGGACGTCGCAGAGATCGATGACATGTACACGCACGGCTTGGTCCAGATGCTGTGCTCGACCCCCGGCACCCCGCTCTCGGATCGCGACCCGGACGAGGCGACCGCCGCCCTCCGTGGCCGCGGGCCCGAGCGGCTGGTCGACCTGGGCATTCGCCTCGGCCCGTTCGGCGACCAGCTGGGAGGTTCACCCGGGGGCCTCACGCTGGCCGAGCTGCGCCGCCATCCCGATGGGCTCGAGCTGGCGGGCCTCGAGTCCGGGCGCTTGGCCGAGGTGCTCGACACCCCGTCAGGAACGATCGAGCTCGCTCACAGCGAGTTCATCGACGACGTGGCGCGATTGCGGCAACGACTCGGTCGAGCTGACCCCGGCCTGGTGCTCACCAGCCGTCGACACCTGCGCTCGAACAACTCCTGGCTGCACAACGTGCCTGCTCTCAACCGAGGCGCCGACCGGTGCACGCTGCTCGTGCACCCCGACGACGCCCTGCGCCTCGGCCTCGCGACGGGCGAATTGGCCCGAGTGAGCACTCGCGCCGGCAACATCGAGGTGCCGGTCGAGGTGAGCTCCGAGATGATGCCTGGGGTCGTCTCACTGCCGCATGGCTGGGGGCACGATCGTTCCGGGACACGCCTGTCGGTGGCCGGAGCTCGACCCGGCGTGAACAGCAATCTCCTGACACCCGGCGACGTCGTCGACGTGCCCAGCGGGACCATCGCGATCAACGGCGTTCCGTGCGAGGTTTCGCCGAGTTCTTGACGCGTGTCAAATACGGCTCGTAGGGTCAGCGACGTGACCTCCGCTCCCAGCATCGACCGATCGACCTCAACGTTGCCCACCACCGCCGTCATCGGGGCTGGGATCAGCGGCTTGACCACGAGCAAGATGCTGAACGACTACGGCGTGCCCTACACCTGCTTCGAGATCTCCGATCGAGTCGGCGGCAACTGGGCGTTCGAGAACCCCAACGGGATGAGCAGCGCCTACCGCTCGCTGCACATCGACACGTCCAAGCACCGGTTGTCGTTCAAGGACTTCCCGATGCCGGAGGAGTACCCCGACTTTCCGCACCACACCCAGATCAAGGACTACCTCGACTCCTACTGCGATGCGTTCGGGCTGCGCGAGAACATCGAGTTCGGCAACGGAGTCGTCAGCGCCAAGCGCCTCGAGGGTGGCGGCTGGGAGATCCTCGACCAGGCTGGCGCCACCCGGCACTTCGATCTCTTGGTGGTCGGCAACGGTCACCACTGGGATCCACGGATGGCGGAGTTCCCCGGCGAGTTCAGCGGCGAGTCGATCCACTCCCACCACTACGTCGACCCGTACGCCCCTCTCGACTTCACCAAGAAGCGGATCCTGATCGTCGGCATCGGCAACAGCGCCGCCGACATCGCCGTCGAGCTGTCCAGCCGCACCTTGCAGAATCAGGTGACACTGTCGACCCGATCGAGCGCGTGGATCGTTCCGAAGTACGTCTACGGGCTGCCGGCCGACAAGTACTTCGTCACGAGCCCGCACATCCCGCTCAAGTGGCAGCGCAAGATCATCCAGAAGATGCAGTTCATGACCGGCTCGAACCCCGAGCTCTACGGCCTGCCCAAGCCCAACCACAACTTCTTCGAGGCCCACCCGACACAGTCGGTGGAGCTGCCGCTGCGACTCGGGTCGGGCGACATCACGCCCAAGGGCAATGTCTCGAGGCTGGACGGCCAGACCGTGCACTTCGAGGACGGCACGAGCGGCGACTTCGACGTCATCGTCTACGCCACTGGCTACAACCTCACGTTCCCGTTCTTCGATCCCGAGTTCATCAGCGCCCCCGACAACCGGATCGACCTCTTCAAGCGGATGTTCAAGCCAGGCATCGACGACTTGATCTTCGCGGGCTTCGCCCAAGCCACACCCACGTTGTTCCCCTTCGTCGAGGCGCAGGCGCGGCTGATCGGTGCGTACGCCGTCGGCCAGTACCGGCTCCCGTCCGAGGTGGAGATGGAGGCGACGATCAAGGCCGACCACGAGCTCTACCTCGGGCACATGCTCGACCGTCCGCGGCACACGCACCAGCTCGACTACTTCCTCTACGAGCACAACATGCGCACCAAGGAGATCCCGAGCGGGCGGGACCGCGCTCGCGAGCTCGGTGCCCCCCAGCTAGCCGGACGCGCCTCGTGAGCAGCACTCCCGTTCAGTCCCCACGCGGAGACCGTCGGCGCACGGCGCTGCTCACCGCGTTGCACGAGCACCTCGAGGAGGGAAACCACCTCGACTCGATCAACATCGCCGACATCTCCCGTCGTGCTGGCGTCACGCGTTCGGCGTTCTACTTCTACTTCGAGAACAAGGCGATGGCTGTCGCCGCGCTCATGGAGGAGATGTACGCCGAGTCGGCGGCTGCGGCGGGGCTTCTAGCCGGCGACGGCACCCCGCGCGCCAACATCGAGGCGATGATCCGAGCGTTGTTCGGCTCGTGGGACCGCCACGAGAACCTGTACCGAGCCATGCTCGAAGCCCGCGCGACGAGCCCGGCGGTGCGCGACATGTGGGAGTCCGACCGAGCCAGCTTCGTGCCGCATCTCGCCAGCATCATCACCGCCGAGCGGGACGCCGGCCGGGCTCCTGCGGGCACCGACTCAGCCGCTCTCGCCTCAGTGCTCCTCGAGCTCAACGACCGGATGCTCGAACGACTCGCCCTCGGTGGCGAGCTCGGCCGCGAGCAGCTGGTCGACACGGTTGTCCACATCTGGCTGTCCGCCATCTACGGAAGTGCGTCATGAGTTCTGCAATCTCTCCCGAGACCGTCACGTTCACCTCAGCCGGCGACACCATCGACGCCTGGCACTTCCGCGGCGCCGGTGACGCCCTCGCCTCGAGCGTCGGCCGACCGGTCGTCGTGATGGCCCACGGCCTGGGCGGCACCAAGGACTCCGGACTGGCGTCGTTCGCCGAGCAGCTTGCCGCGGCCGGATGCGACGTCCTCGCGTTCGACTACCGCGGCTTCGGCGCCTCGGGGGGAACGCCACGGCAGACCGTGTCGATGGCCGGCCAGCTCGATGACTACCGCGCCGCGATGGATGCCGCCCGCAAGCTTGAAGGTGTCGACCCTTCGCGCCTGGTGTTGTGGGGCGTCTCCCTGGCGGGCGGGCACGTGTTCGCGGCCGCTGCCGGTCGCGACGACGTCGCCGCTGTCATCGCCCTGACCCCCCTGGTCGATGGCGTCGCCGCCGGACGCCTCGCACTCAAGCACCACTCGCTCCGCGCGATCGCGCGCTCGAGCCTGCTCGGCATGCGCAGCCGGATCGGCGCGGCGCAGATGATGCCGATCGTCGCTCGTCCCGGTCAACTCGGAGCCCTGACGCTCGACGGCGCCATGGAGGACTACCTGGCGATAGCCGGCCCCACGTGGCGCAACGAGATCGACGCCGCGGTCGGCATGGAGCTCGGCAGCCACCGCCCGACCAAGGTCGCCAA
>JBAUWM010000376.1:0-2918 GCA_049583775.1 Nocardioides sp. | reverse complement strand
ACGCCGTAGGCGCCCTGCTCGACCAGCGCGGCGAGGGCCGCCGGCTCGTCGCCGGGTCGGGTCGGCACGAGCGTGCCGTTCACCTTGGCCAGCCCGCGCGTGGTGAACGGCGCAATGGCGAGCACGCGGGTGCCCCCCTGCACGCCGGCCTTGCGCAGCCGCAGGAAGATGGCCCCGGCTTCGTCCTCCGGCTCGAAGCCGACCAGCACCACGGTGCCGGCCGTCTCGAGGTCGGTGTAGGTGACGCTGCCGCCGTCCGGGCCGGTGGCCACCACGTGGGCTGCGAGGAACGCAGCCTCCTCGGCCGAGTGCGGCCGGGCGCGGAAGTCGATGTCGTTGGTGCCGAGACTGACCCGGGCAAACTTGCTGTAGGCGTAGGCGTCCTCGCCGGTGAGCCGGCCACCGGTCAGGACGCCGACCCCACCGGCGTCCTTTGCTGCCGCCAGACCCCGAGCTGCGACGGCGAATGCCTCCGACCACGAGGCCGGGCGAAGCTCCCCGCGCGCGCCATCGGGGAGGACATCGCGCACCTGCGGGTAGCCCAGCCGGTCAGCCTCGTTGGCGTAGGTGAAGGCGAAGCGGTCCTTGTCGGTGATCCACTCCTCGTTGACCTCGGGGTCATTGCCTGCGAGGCGGCGCATGACCTTGCCGCGTCGGTGGTCGACCCGGATGGCCGAGCCACACGCGTCGTGCTCGGCGATCGAGGGGTTCGAGACCAGGTCGAAGGGCCGCGACCGGAATCGGTACGACTCCGAGGTGAGCGCACCCACCGGGCAGATCTGGATGGTGTTGCCGGAGAAGTACGAAGTAAAACCGGAAGCGTTCCCAGTGCTTGATTCAGCGATGCCGATCTGCTGCTGAGCACCACGCTCGATCAGCGCGATGAACGGGTCGCCGGCGATCTCCTCGGCGAAGCGCGTGCAGCGCTGACACACGATGCAGCGCTCGCGGTCGAGCAGCACCTGGGGCGAGAGGTTGATCGGCTTGGGGAAGGTGCGCTTGACCCCGCCGGCGCCGGAGCCGACGAACCGGGACTCGCCCCGGCCATTGCTCATCGCCTGGTTCTGCAACGGGCACTCGCCACCCTTGTCGCAGACCGGGCAGTCGAGCGGGTGATTGATGAGCAGGAACTCCATGACGCCCTGCTGCGCCTTGTCGGCGACCTCGCTGGTCACCTGGGTGCTCACCACCATGCCCTCGGAGACGGGGAGCGTGCACGCGGCCTGCGGCTTGGGGAAGCCACGGCCGTTGCCGGCGTCCGGCACGTCGACCAGGCACTGACGGCAGGCACCGACGGGCGCCAGCAGCGGGTGGTCGCAGAACCGCGGGATCTGCACACCGACCTGCTCGGCAGCACGGATCACCAGGGTGTCCTTGGGGACGTCGACCTGGATGCCGTCGATGGTGACCGAGACGGTGTCGGTCGTCTTCTCGGTGGCCTTCTCGGATGCTTGGGTCACTTCGTCGCTCCCGTCAGGCTGCCGGCCCAGGCGGTCGACGCCGAGGCATCGAAGGGACAACCGCCGTGGGAGAGGTGGGCGAGGTACTCGTCGCGGAAGAACTTGATCGAGCTCGAGATCGGGCTGGTGGCGCCGTCACCCAGGGCACAGAACGAGCGGCCGAGGATGTTGTCGCACTGGTCGAGCAGCAGGTCGAGGTCACTCTCGCTGCCTTCACCTCGCTCGAGCGCGGCGAGCGTCTGCACCAACCACCACGTGCCTTCGCGGCACGGGGTGCACTTGCCGCACGACTCATGCTTGTAGAACTCGGTCCACCGCAGCACGGCCCGCACCACGCAGGTGGTGTCGTCGAAGAGCTGGAGAGCACGGGTGCCGAGCATCGTGCCGGCCGCGGCCATCCCCTCGAAGTCGAGCGGCAGGTCGAGGTGCTCGGCGGTGAGCAGCGGGGTGCTCGACCCGCCCGGGGTCCAGAACTTGAGGTCGTGGCCCTGCCGCATGCCGCCAGCCAGGTCGATGAGCTCACGCAGCGTGATACCGAGCGGAGCCTCGTACTGACCGGGCTGGTTGACGTGGCCCGAGAGGGAGAAGATGCCGAAGCCCTTGGACTTCTCGGTGCCCATCGAGGCGAACCAGTCAGCACCGTTGCCGATGATGCTGGGCACCGAAGCGATGGACTCGACGTTGTTGATGACCGTGGGGCTGGCGTAGAGGCCGGCTACCGCGGGGAACGGAGGCCGCAGGCGCGGTTGGCCCCGGCGTCCTTCGAGCCCCTCGAGCAGGGCGGTCTCTTCACCGCAGATGTAGGCGCCTGCGCCCGCGTGCACCACGACGTCGAGATCGAAGCCCGACCCGAGGATGTTCTTGCCCAGGTAGCCGGCGGCGTAGGCCTCGGCCACCGCAGCCTGCATCCGGCGCACGACGTGCAGCACCTCGCCGCGGATGTAGATGAAGGCGTGGTTGCCGCGGATCGCGAAAGAACTGATGATCACGCCCTCGAGCAGGGTGTGGGGGGTGGCCATCATGAGCGGGATGTCTTTGCAGGTGCCCGGCTCGGACTCGTCGGCGTTCACCACGAGGTACTTCGGCTTCGGGTTGTCTTGCGGGATGAACGACCACTTCATACCCGTCGGGAAGCCCGCGCCGCCGCGACCGCGGAGTCCGGAGTCCTTGACCTCGGTGATGAGGGCGTCGGGAGCCATCGTCAGGGCCTTCTTGAGCGCCTCGTATCCGCCGCGCGACTCGTAGGTCGCCAGTTTCCAGCTCTGCTCGGCGTCCCAGTCGTCGGTGAGAACGGGGGTGAGAGTGTCAGCCACGGAGTGCCGCCTTCCGGTGGTTGAGGTGCGACGGGCTCAGCGATGAGCCTCGAAACCCAACGATCATTCGGACTTCTCCTCCACCGTCTCGGACTCGGCGCGAGCGGTGTCGGCCTCGGCCGCCGCGCCGGCCTTGCTCTCGGGC
>JBAUWM010000375.1:0-4160 GCA_049583775.1 Nocardioides sp. | reverse complement strand
CCACCACCCCTCCCCCGCCGGCCCCCCCGAGCGGCCCGGCCCGTGGGTCGGGAGGGGCACCCGGCGCCGGTGTCGCCGGTTTCCTAGCCCGCCGGCTGCGTCGCCCTAGGTTCTACATCCGCACCGCACTGGTGCTGGTGCTGGTGTTCCTCGTCTACACCGTCGCGGTGCCGTTCATCACCTGGAGCAGCTCCGACCAGATCGCCTACGAGCCCGAGGGCCAGCGTCCCGGCGAGCAGGATGGCACGACGTACCTGCTGGTCGGCAGTGATTCGCGCCAAGGGTTGAGCGCGGAGGATCGCAAGCGCCTGAGCACCGGCAACGCACAGAGCGAGCTGACCGACACGATGATGCTGCTGCACACCGGAGACGGTCCGAACGTGCTGCTCTCGGTGCCCCGCGACTCGATCGTCGAGATGCCCGGTTTCGGGCAAAGCAAGATCAACAGCGCCTACGCGCGCGGCGGCCCCGCCCTGCTCGTGCAGACACTCGAGGGCGAAACCGGCATCCGGATAGACAAGTACGTCGAGATCGGTCTGGGCGGTGTCGCCGATGTGGTCGACGCGGTGGGGGGCATCGAGGTCTGCCCGCGCGAGCGACTCAAGGATCCCTTCGCCGGGCTGAACATCCGCAAGGGCTGCCAAGAGGTCGACGGCCGGGTGGCCCTGGCCTACTCACGGTCGCGCAAGTTCTCACAGCTCGGCGACCTCGAGCGAGTGCGCCGGCAGCGAGAGGTGGTCGCTGCCATCGGCGACAAGGTGCTCTCGCCCTGGACCGTGCTCAACCCGGTGCGTTGGTGGCGGCTCAACAAGGCCGTGCCGACGTTCTTCGGCTTCGGCGAAGGCACCAGCAAGCTGGGCGCATCGAAGTGGGCCTACGCGATGACCAAGGTCGAGCTCACCTGCACCGTGCCGGTCACCGACTCCTCGGCCGAGACCTGGGACCCCGCGCGGGCCGACCCACTCTTCGCCGCGATCATCGACGACGACACCGACCGCATCACCAAGAAGCAGTGCACCGGCAACGGCATCGTGAAGTGAGGACCTGACACCCCATGAGTAGCTACGAGACCCTCGATTGGGCCGTCGATGACGACGGGATCGCCACCCTCACTCTCAGTCGGCCCGATGCGCTGAACGCCTTCGACCTCACGATGGCCCGCGAGCTGAAGCAGGTCTTCACCGTCGACGCCTACGACGAGGCGGTGCGCGCGATCGTCGTCACCGGGGCCGGCCGTGCCTACTGCGCCGGAATGGACCTGTCTTCCGAGGGCAACGTTTTCGGCTTGGACGAGACCCAGAACCCGACCCCTGAGTCGATCCGCGAGCGACTCGAAGACCCGGCCTACGTCGACGGCGTCCGCGACACCGGCGGCATGATCACGCTCGCCATCCACGCCCTGCCCAAGCCGGTCATCGCCGCCATCAACGGCCCCGCCGTGGGCATCGGCGCCACGATGACGTTGGCGATGGACATCCGGCTTGCCTCGACGAAGGCGCGGATCGGTTTCGTGTTCGGTCGTCTCGGCATCGTGCCGGAGGCCGCTTCGACGTGGTTCCTGCCGCGCATCGTCGGCATCCAGCAGGCCCTCGAATGGGTCTACTCAGCCGAGATCCTCACGGCTGAGGCCGCGCTGGCTGGTCGCCTGGTGCGGTCGGTGCACGAGCCCGACGACCTACTTCCTGCTGCCTACGACCTGGCGCGCTCGTTCGTGGTCGACCGTTCTCCGGTCGCGCTGGGCCTGGCCAAGCAGATGCTCTACACCAACAGCTCGGCCGCACACCCGCTCGAGTCTCACCTGTCCGATTCCCTCGCGATGTGGCACACCTCGATCGGCGATGGCAAAGAAGGCGTGGCCGCCTTCCTCGAGAAGCGCGCGCCCGCGTTCACCGGTCGAGCCAGCGACATCCCCCGCGTCTTCCCCGAGCGATGACATGACCTCCCTCGATTCGAATTGGCAGGACGCTGAGGCTGTCCGCTTCATGCTCGACGACTGCCAGACATGGGCGATCGTGGGACTGTCGACCAACACCAGCCGGACGGCCTACTCCATCGCGTCGCTGCTCAAGGATCGCGGCAAGACGATCGTGCCGATTCATCCTGAAGCACCCGTCGTGCTCGGCGAGCAGGGCTACGCCACGCTGGCCGACGTGCCCTTCTCCATCGATGTGGTCGACGTGTTCCGACGATCCGAGTCAGCTGGCGAGTTCGCCGACCAGGCCGTGGCCATCGGCGCCAAGGCGGTGTGGTTCCAGCTCGGTGTGATCGATGAGGCAGCCTTCGAGCGGACGACAACGGCAGGCGTCACGATGGTCATGGACACCTGCCCGGCCATCGAGTGGCGCAAGCGGGGGTGAGCGCTCCCGGCTCCGACCTGAGCGTTCCGCCGGGCCCGGGCCTCCCCCAGGGTCTGGTGATTCCGGCCGCCGAGCTGGTCGAGCGGTTCTCCCGGTCATCAGGCCCCGGAGGCCAGTCGGTGAACACCAGCGATACCCGGGCCGAGCTGGAGTACGACGTAGCCACCAGCGCCGCACTGACCGAGACGCAACGAGCCCGGGCGATCGGCAGCCTGGGCTCTCCCGTGCGCATCGTCGCCGCCGAGCACCGCTCACAGCACCGCAACCGGGTGGCCGCGCGTGAGCGACTGGCTGACCGCCTCCGCGAGGCGTTGGCTCCGCCGCCGCCCTCTCGTCGACCGACCCGACCCACCCGTGGGTCGCAACGACGACGGCTCGAAGCCAAGAAGCAACGCGGACAGACCAAGTCGTTGCGCGGCAACGTCGACCGCAACGACTGAGTCGTCTCCACCTCGAGGACAACGGTTCGGCACCTGCGACCGATGCCCGGGCCCGCGTACGACTCCTAGCGTCGACGGCATGACGATCTTGCTCTCCAGGCCACGCAGCGACGTGGTCTCCCTGCCTCGTGCAAACCCCTCGTTGTCGGTCAGCACGGCCGCGATCGCTGCCAACACGCGACTCTTCGCCGACCGCGTTCCCGGGGCCCTGATGGCCGTGGTGAAGGCCGACGGCTTCGGACACGGCGCCGACGTCGTCGCACGCACCGCCCTGGCAAATGGCGCCTCGTGGCTCGGCGTGGCCAACATCGACGAGGCGCTGGCCCTGCGCACGGCCGGCGTGCACGCGCCCACCCTGAGCTGGTTGAACTCCGTTGAGGCCGACTTCACCTCCGCTATCGGCAACGACGTCGACCTGGCGGTGCCGAGCCTGCGTCACCTCGAGGCCATCACTCGAGCCGGCATCGGGGCTCGGCTCCACCTGCACCTCGACGTCGGCATGGCCCGCGACGGTGCGGCACCAGCGGAGTGGCGGGCACTGTGTCGGGCGGCCCGACTGGCCGAGGTAGCGGGCACGGTCAGGGTGGTGGGCGTGATGGCCCATCTGGGCTGCGCGGACGTGCCCGACGACCCGGCCAACGCGGCCGGTCGAGCCGTCTTCGGGTGGGGACTCGACATCGCCCATGCCACGGGGCTGCGGCCACCGCTGCATCACCTCGCCGCTACTGCGGCCACCCTCACCGACCCCGCTGCCCACCACACGATGAGCCGAGTGGGCGCGGGCCTGGTGGGTATCGACCCCAGCGGAACGACGTCGCTAGCGGGCGCGCTGACCCTGACTGCCCCGGTGGTCGGAGTGCGCCGAGTGCCGACTGGCACCTCGGTTGGCTACGGCCGCACCTGGGCGTCCCAGCGCTCCACCGTCCTGGCCCTTCTTCCGCTCGGCTATGCCGACGGGCTGCCTCGGGCGGCGTCCGGCCGCGCACAGGTGCTGTTGAGCGGACGGCGGTGCCCGATCGTCGGGCGTGTCTCGATGGACCAGGTCGTCGTCGACACCGGTGACCACGACGTTCAACCCGGTGAACTGGCCACCGTCTTCGGCCCAGGCATCGCCGGTGAGCCGACCATCTCCGAGTGGGCCTGTTGGGCCGACACCATCGACCACGAGATCGTGACCGGCGTCGGCGCGCGGGTTGCGCGGGTGACGGCATGAGGCCTGGGCGCCGTCGCGTGGCGGTGGTCGGAGGCGGAGCGAACTGCGAGCACGACGTCTCTCTCGCGTCAGCAGCCGGGGTGGCCGACGCCTTGTGGCAGACCGGCTACGAAGTAGTCCGGCTGACCATCGACCCGCACGGCACCTGGC
>JBAUWM010000374.1:0-3223 GCA_049583775.1 Nocardioides sp. | reverse complement strand
TCATGATGTTGTCGGCTGTCGAGAGCGCGTCCGCGTAGCGCAGGTCGATCTCCTGCTGGCCGGGTCCGCCCTCGTGGTGGCTGAACTCCACCGAGATGCCCATCGACTCCAGCATCGTGATCGCCTCACGCCGGAAGTCCGAACCGTGCGACTGAGCTGTGTGGTCGAAGAAGCCGCTGCGGTCGACCGGTTGCGGGTCCACACCGGCCTGGGGCGTGTCCTTGAAGAGGTAGAACTCGATCTCGGGGTGCGTGTAGAAGGTGAAACCGAGGTCGGACGCCTTGGTGAGTGTCCGCTTGAGCACGTGCCGAGGGTCGGCGTAGGACGGCGACCCGTCGGGCATCTGAATGTCGCAGAACATCCGGGCTGTGGCCGGACCTTCGGTGCGCCACGGCAGGATCTGGAACGTCGACGGGTCGGGGATGAGCAACATGTCGGACTCGTACACACGCGCGAAGCCCTCGATCGCCGAGCCGTCGAAGCCGATGCCTTCCTCGAACGCTCCCTCGAGCTCGGCCGGAGCCACCGCCACCGACTTCAGGAACCCGAGCACGTCGGTGAACCAGAGCCGGACGAACCGGACGTCGCGCTCCTCAAGAGCGCGGAGAACGAAGTCTTCCTGCTTGCCCATGGGGGCCACTATGTCGCATGCACCTGCCGCGCTCGAGCGGGAGCCTGGGTGGTGACGTGAAGGTTCTCCCAGCCGCGCAGCACCCGAGTGGGTCGACGCACCGGAGGGGCGCTGACCGCGAGGTCGGGGAAGCGTTCATACAGCGCTCGCAGGCCCACCTCGGCCTCACGGCGAGCCAGGCTGGCGCCGAGACAGAAGTGCGCACCGGACGAGAACGCGAGATGCGACCCGGCGTTCTCACGCGTGACGTCGAACCGGTCGGGGTCCGTGAAGACCTCGGGATCGCGGTTGGCTCCACCGAGGTAGCAGAGCACCGGGGTGCGGGCCGGCACCAGCGTGCCGAGCACCTCGGTCTCGGCGGGAGCGATCCGCATCGTGACCTGCACCGGTGAGTCGAAGCGCAGCACCTCGTCGACGGCGCCGCCCAACAGGTCCGGTTCGGCCAGCACGATCTCGTGCTGCTCGGGGTGCTCGGCCATCAGCTGAACCGCGTTGCTGATCAGGCTGACCGTGGTCTCGAAACCCGCCCCCAGCACCAGCAACCCGGTAGCCCGCAGCTCGAAGTCGGTGAGCTGCTCATCTTCCTGAGCCACCGCCAAGCGGCTCAGGAGATCGTCGCCGGGGTTGGCACGCAGGTCACGGATGTGTTGGGCGAGCCAGCGGTGCAGGTGACGCATGTCGCCCTCGGCCGCCCGGAAGTCGCGCCAGGACAGGGTCGGGTCGAGCGTGCGCGCCGCACCATCGCCCCAGTCGAGCAACGTGGTGTGCATCGAGTCCGGCACCCCGAGCATGTCGGCGATGACGGCCACCGGCAGCAGGGCGGCGTAGCGCTCGACGAGGTCGAAGTCGGTGGCCTTGGATGCTTCGAGGTCATCGAGCAGGCGGTCGGCCACGCCCCGGATGCTCTCCTCGAGACCAGAGATGGCCTTGGCCGTGAAGGCTCGAGAGACCAGGCGCCGGTAGCGCGTGTGTGCAGCCCCGTCGGTGGCCAGCATGGACGGCGGATCGACGACGCTCGCGGCCCACGGGTCGACGGTCGTGCCGAAGATCTTGGCGAGCGGGCCCGGCAGCTCGCTGTGCCCTCCCCCGCTACCGAACGCATCGCTGCGCAGCACGGTGGTCACGGCCTCGTGCGACGACGTCCCCCACGCCACTCGCCCCGGGGCCACCGGGCCGCGTGCCCGCAGCTCGCGATAGGCCTCGTAGGGGTCGAGCTGCAGCGCACGATCGGTCTCGAGCCGAGCGATCAGGTCGCCCTTCTTCGCCGCGCTTGCGAAGAACCGTCGTGCCATCCCGTACCCCAGCGACCACGTGACGAAGCTTCGTCCCGGTATCCGTCGTCCCGGGCCGGCTGACTGCTCGTTCTCAGGCGACCGCACGTGGGTCATCCTCGGTCTCCACGGCGGACATGTCGAGGACGGCCAGCCCGGCCCGGGCCGTGGCGAGCACGACGAACCGCTCGTCGAGAGCCTCGTCGGTGAGGTAGGGGTCGAGCTGCGCCTCGAGGCGGAGGTTCCACCGGTAGCGCAGGAAGCCCAGCAGCTCTTCGGTGTCAGCAAACACGTCGGCGAAGTCGGGTCGCCAGACGAGCGGTGCCGTGGGGCTGGTGGCGAGGGCAACCTCCAGCTCGCGTTGGATCTGCCATCTGCGGTGGGTCTCGTGCCAGCTCATGTCTCGAAACTACGGTCCGGTCGGGCCCGTCACATCCGTCGGCGGGACGCACTTGGCCTACTCCCCTGGTAGGAGTCACCGGGCCTCCCTCAGACGGATGGCCACGGCGTCACATCGCCCTAGGCTGAGCCCCATGCGTGCCCTCCTCGTCCGTCTCGCGCTCTCGGTGCGCGACCGGATCGAGAGCAAGGGCGCTGGCTACGGCCTGATCTATCCGTGGTGGATTCCGGTGACCGCAACGGTCGGCCTCGTGGGCAGCGCCTTGGTCGGAGCCGCTCAACGCGATGCGCTCGCGCCACCCGAGGCCGGCGCCCTGTTTGCCCTGGCCCTGGTGGCCGTGCCCTTCGTGGCGCACTTCGCCATCCGGCCTTGGCTTCCCTGGTGGATCGAGTCGCTGTCGATCCTGGCGGCGGTGGCGTTGATGCTCTCCGACGCATTGCCGACCGGCGAGATCGACGTCGTGCCGGTGGCGTTGGCCGTGCTGGTCGCCGAGGTGACCGTGTCAGAGGGCAAGAAGATCGGCTTCGTGGCAGCCCTGCTGTCGTCGGCCACGGTGGTGGGCTTCGGCGAGTTCGACGCCAACCTCCTCACTCTCTACATCGCGGAGATCTGCTTCGGCTTGGTGTTCGGCTACATGCTCCGTTGGCAGATGCGCGCTCTGGCCGCTGAGCACCTGGCTCGCGACGAGGAGCGCGAGCGCGCGACGCTCGACGAACGTCAACGGGTGGCACGCGAGATCCACGACCTCGTCGCGCACTCGCTGTCGGTCACGATGCTCCATGTCACCGGTGCCCGCCGCGCCCTTTCCGAAGGTGCCGGGCCAGACGACGTCGCCGAAGCGATCGAGGCCCTCACCGACGCCGAGCGCATCGGCCGCCAGGCGATGGCCGACATCCGTCGCACCGTGAGCGTGCTCGCCAG